>NZ_PJJT01000082.1:0-129941 GCF_002929615.1 Cryobacterium sp. M91
CCCGACCACGCGACAGCCCGGCACTCGAAGGCAATACCGGTGGCCCCCGCAGGCAATACTCAGTGGCCCCTAAACACTCAAATACTCACAGAGCGGCCAACGCGGCAATCCACCACGTCGTCTCACGTCTCGCGACCGACTCCCGGACGAGAGAATATGCGGCCCGACGAACGGCTCAAGGCAAGACCAAGAAGGAAATCATGCGCTGCCTAAAACGATACGTCGCCCGGGAACTCTACCGTCAGCTCACTAACCCGCAAGCCGCGCCCGCAATCACCGACCTACGCACCATGCGCGAGGAACTCCACATCACCCTCCGCGAGGCAGCAGGCCACGTCAACACCTGGCCCGGCACCCTCTCCCGAATCGAACGCGGACTCAGCCGAGACGACAACCTCGCTTACCAATTTCGGGACTGGCTCCACGAGCAAGAAGCAGTCCAAAATATCAATTGACAACTATAGGAGCATCACGTAGGGCCTCGCCGAGGCGAAGGCCGTCGAACGGGCAGCGACGCTGGACGTGGCCAGGGCACGCTTCCCCGAGCGATTCAGCACCAGCCACGCACCAAAGATTCTGACCATTCCCGCGACGGCATGGATCAACAAACCGGCCGACAAACCGACTGAGAACGACGGGCTCGAACTAGCCGCCTAAACTCCCACTGGTCTCATTCGCCTTGACAAATTCCGTCCTGCCGGAGATACGCGCCGCCCTCGTTGCGGAGGATCGTGTCTTCGTAGCCCGCGCGAAGGTCAAGTTTCTGGGCCGGGGTGAATATTCGCCGGGATTTCGGGCCTCCGGCGTGGGGCCCGGGCTGGTGTTGGTCATAGGCATATCGTCGTGCAGAGCCGACGGGGATGAGCTGGACATGATCGATAATTCCTGGTTCTCGCCCCACATCAGACGGGAGACTTGCCCTGAGGCGTTGGCCTCATCCAACCTTAACAGCTCGGGGACGGCCGTTCCAAGTTTAGATTAGCTCGTCGGGGTAGACGGGGCATTTCAGCCGGCTATCTACTTATTTCGACCATTGCGCGACGACATCTGAACAAGGGCGCGACGGATGATTTGGCGCCAGCCCGATGCTGGGGTGATGTCTACACCGCGGCCCATTTGCAGCTCCTCCCATTCGACTAGTGAGCCGCCGAAATCGCTACGAATATGAACAGCCTGGCCCCTGCGATCCGCCCATTTTGTCTTATAAGGTTCGGGGAAGTAGTTGGCGTAGTAGTCACATTTTGCCTCCCACGCCTCCGCCGAGATTGCCTTGCCATAGTGACGAACGCGCCAGTCTCCGTCGGAGACCTTTTGGAGCAAACCCAAAGTAGGCTCGCGTTGATCCAGCCCGACAAAGGAGACGCGCGCTCGCCAGCTCCAGAGCATCAAAATGTGTCGGTATTCAATCCCGAACCTTCGCGGAAGGGACGAGATCGGCCCCGAGACATACGGACAATGCGACTCTGGTGTTAGATACGCATCAAACAACGTAAGCCGCAGGGCAGTGACACTCTTGTCCTGCTCAGCAAGCACTTGCCGCAAGTCGAAATCAAGACGCTCGTCCGCATCGATGTAGAGACACCAGTCGTATCCCGCCCTCTGTGCGTGCTCAAGGAGAAGTGCGCGATGCGCCGTTTCCTCCGAAACTCGATCTATGCGCCATGTGGATCCCCTGATGAGTCGGACCGACTCAGCGCTGAAAGATTCAACTATTGAAACAGTTGCATCATTGGAGCAATCGTCGTACACGATTATTTCGTCGCACCACTGCGCAAGGTGCGATAGTGCATCAGCGATGAGTAACTGCTCGTTCCGCACTCGCAGGAGGGCGACGATTTTCACTCCTTCTCCGCTTCGTCTCTTGGCTCAAGAGCGTGTCGAATAAGGAGAGCACACGTTGCAACAAAACCTCTGGTGTACCGGGGAAAAAGCCGCCTCGGATTCTGCAACAAACGGCCAAACCACTCGAGGGCAAAACGCTGCAGTACCCGCGGGCTTCGCTTCTCGTCTCCAGACAAGAAGGAGAACCAACCGCCGCAGGTCATGACGACTGATTTAGGTAGCGCATCTCGCCACTCCAAACACCAATACATCTCCAGCGGCGCGCCCAGCCCGACCAGCACCAGGTCTGGCGCTGCCTCCGCAATCTCACTCACCGCCGGCCTCCAGTCTTCGTGGTAGCCGTGCGTCACAAATACAACAAGTGCGTTACCTGTCTCCGCAAGCACACTCGAGGCGCGGGCCGCGAGGCCGGGTGGCCCACCGACCAGAGCTAGCCGGACGGGCCTGTCAAGTCGCTCGCGCAGTTGTGCGATTACAGTCCACCCGATGTCGGTCGTCGGCGCGCGCTCCATGCGGAACGTTGTCCCCGTTCGACGAGCGACTTGGCGCGCGATCAAGACCACCGCGGTTCCGTCTGCGTAGACCATGTCGGCCTGTGACATCGCAGAGATGAATCGTCGGTCATGTCGGAGGATCAGGCCGCCCACGTGAATCGCAAAGAAAAAGTGTGTGCGAGCTTCAAATCCCGACTGCACGATCTCGCTCACGACGAGAGACGTCGGGCGGTTCCTGACCTGAATACCCGCAATAGTCAGGGTGCTGTCAGCGACTCGCATTCTTTACCCCCGTAAGTATGATGTTGGCCAGGTCATATTTGTGCCGAGCCATTTCTAGCCACTTTCGCCCCCGGTCACCAAGCTCAGAGCACAGGACTGGATTGTCGAGCAAGAGCGACACGGCCTCCCGCCACGAGTCCTCCGAGTCCGCAAGCCTTCCAGCTTGCGAGGCGTTCAGGACCCAGATGTTCATGCCAACTGGGCTCATGACAACAGGCCAGCCCGCCGAGAGATAAAGCAGTGCTTTGTACGCTCCCTTACCCTTCCCCCACGTATCTGATGTCAAGGGCATCACCCCGACTCCAGGGACGCTCAATAGTGCGTCTTCACCGGCCTCGCTCCACCGTGCTGCCGAGACGTTCGAGGGCCAGACTCTGGATAGGGTTTGGTCTCCAGAGAGGATCCGAACTTCGGAAGACAGGTGGGCAACCGCGTCGCGGATGGGTTCGAGCCTAGTGAGCAGTTGATCTACGGTGCTGTCCGATCCGATCCACACCACAGGTACGGGGCCGTCTTCCGACCAATTGACCTGCCGGCGCGAAGGAGGCAAGGTCAGAGCCAACTCGACGTGTGGATTGAGCTTGCTCGCCCACTCCAGAAGTACCGGCGAGGCAACTGTCACGAGGTCGGCGGCCCTTACGACGTCCGAGAACTTTGCCGGATTGCGGAAGCGTCGCCGCCAATCTCGGCCGTGCGTCGGCTCCGCGAACAGAGCATCGTCGAAATCCAACACTGAGAACTCGGCTCTAGACATCGCAAGCCGCTCCAACCAGGGTGTGGCAAATGGAAACGCCTCCCGATGAATCACCAACACGTTCACTCTGCGCATGAGGACAAGATGGATAATCCGTTGAAGGAGTCGCCACGCGAGCAAGAATGAAACGAAAGCTCGAAAACGTGGGCTCCTGTTCCTCGCCTCAAACATACGTGTAGTAAAGATCGAGTAAGCATGTGCCTCATACTCACGCTCGCGGAACGCGTCAACCACAGGAAGCATACGAAGACGAAAACTTGCGTCAGCACTGGGATAGGTCGACAGTATGACCATTCGCGCCATTCGCGCCATTAGCGACTTCCCTCGAGGGGGTCATAATCTAGCGGAGAACCTAAAAGGGCGCGAAACGCATATACATATGCTGCCGACCTCTCTCGATCTTGGGACCGCCGAAGGAGCGCGCCACGGAAGCCGAACACGCCCGCACGGGATAGCGCTCTCAGGAGACCCAGAATGCGAATAGCCCCGGCCTTGGCGGGACTGTGGTTGTTCACAAAATACCGGTATCGTCCTGTAGCGATCGCAGCGGTGGTTCGAGCCCGAAAGTGCGATGCGGTCGCCTCGCCGACGTGCGTCATTGTGATTTCATGGTCATAATAGAGCGCGCCGAGCGCGCGAACTCGACGGCAGAAGTCAACGTCCTCGAAGTAGAGTGGATAATTCTCGTCGAACCCACCCGCGGCGACGAAATCTTCCTTCGATATTACGAGTGCGGCGCCGGCGGCTTGTTCAACTGCTCGACTGGTTTTATGCCCCCAAGGGCCCAGCAAGTACCCACCAAGGCCTTCTGGCAGCACACTCGCTAACCCGAGCAGGTCCGCAATTTCTCCGCGAAGTGATGGAAGTTCGCGGCACGTCCACTGAGTGGAACCATCAGGTCGAGTCAAGCGCGGGGCGATCATGGCTACACCTTCTCGGCGCCGAAGACTCTCTACCAAACTGATTAGAGTTCGCCCACTCGTGATTACGTCATCGTTCAAGACTGCCACATACTGGCCGCGAGCCTCGGCCACCCCGAGATTGACGGCGTAGGAGTATCCACCATTCTTAGATGACCGAATCCAACGTAGGGCACCTCGATGTAGCTCCCAAAGATCAATACTTCCATCAGTACTGTTGTTGTCAACAACAATGACCTCAACGTCAGAAGTATCTTCTTGCAGAACGGAATCAAGTGATCTCGCCAAGACTTCAGCGTTGTTGTAAGTCACGATTACTGCCGATATAAGTACCATTGAGCGACTGTCCGCATTTCTTGATTGTAAGGCCTGACCCAATTAGGAGCCACAAGTATACGAATTGCAGAGTATCAAGGGTGAATATGGCAACGCCCAAGCCTAGCAGTAGCGCTCCGTAGAAGTGACTCAGTGCCCATTGCCGCTTGAAAGCCGCGCCCATAAGGTAGAGGAGTCCAACGAGCGAAACGAGCCCACCCGCTAGCAAAACTTCAAGGTATGTGTTCAGCACCTGAGTTTGAAGATCTAGAGGACGCGAAGAATCGTAAAGCTGCAGCGACAGAGTCTCGAATTGTCCGGGTCCAATGCCGAGAAGTCCTGAGTTCAGCAAGGTATCGAGACCAAACTCCTGGAACTTTACTCGCGAGGAAAGACTTGCATCGGATTCAAAGATGCTGGAGAACCTAGAGGCAATCGAGGTGGCCGTATTAGAGATCGCGGGAATTAGTGCATACATAACCAAGCCAAGTGCAGAGGCAAACGCGATAGACATCACTGCCACCTCACGGGCTTGGTTTTTTCGGGCACCTTGGAACACGAAAACAAGAACTAGCGCCACCAAGCCAGCACGGGAGAATGTGAGTAACACGGTTCCAAACCCGACCCACGCAACGACCTTGTACTTTATCCCAAGTCCCAATACCCGTCGCAAGTGTGAGATCAGGCCCGACAACACGAGCAGCGCTAGCGCAAAGTAGTTGGGGTCTCCAATAGTGGATGAGACACGTGGCACTCCATTGACGTACGTGGCTTCGAGCAGCTTCCATGTCGAATACACGTAGGTTTTTCCCGTGAGGAGTTCCACATATGCAAATGCCAGGTGAAACGTAAGGACCATCGCGAGAGTCTGCGCTAGTAGTTTGGGATTACTTCGGCCCAAGAGCATGGCGAGCCCAAGAACTGACATGTAGTTCGCGATGGTGATTGTGCCTTGTAGGGCAGAGCCTGCGACCGCGGATGCCACCACAAATCCAACAAAGATAGCCCCAAGCGCAAGTGAGACGCTTGTCAGTTGAATTCTCTCCAGGCGTGTCCTCATAAGTGCTGAGACTACGAGCACGACCCAAGATGCGATGAATATCGCGTCAAAGCCAAAGATCGACACATTCAGCGCTATCCCGCGAGCCAAGAGTACGGCTAACGCAGCAGCACTCACGTAGTCGATAGTTTGGTTTGTCGACCTCTGTCTATCCTGCATCACTACCCCGCCGGCGTCGCCGATTGAAAATCTGCTTGGTGACGATTGCCACAACGATTGCGCCAAACACATACGAAACACTGGTTGCGGTGGCGGGCAGTAGCGGGCCGAACTGCTCCGGCAGGAAGAGATTCAGGGCCAGTTTCGAGGCGATGACGACTGCGCAAAGCGCGATAGTTTGAATCCAAAGGTTGTGCCCTATTAACTGTGTAAGGCGGAGCTTTGCGACGACGAATGCAATCATGCCGGGCGCGAGCACCAGGAGATTCCAGAAGAGATCGTCGAAGTCTCTTCCGAGAACGGCTTGCAGCACCGGCGCGACGACTCCCACGAGTACCGCACTCGTGAGAGTCGCTGCCAGTAGGCTCCACCAGAGACTGCGGTCCATCAGACTGGCTTGGTCCACCCCGGCGGCTTTTGCGATTCGGGGCAACATCGAGATGGCAGCTCCGTTGGCGACAAACCACGCTGTTTCGGCCAGCATTAGGGCGAGCGCAAATGTCCCGACCGCGGCAGCATCGGATCTAACTGACGCGACAATCAAATCAACGCGGAGCGCCAGAAGGAGGGCGACCGAGGTCAGGTAAGACCCAAGAAGCTGAGTTGGCTTGATGGCGAACTTGCGATTCTCGAGGTTTACCCGCTCGTCTGCAGTAGCAGTCTGCACGCCGCGCCGGGTCGCAGAGGAGAATATGACTGTCAGTATCACGCTAAGCAGCAAGTTGGAGAAAACCAGAGCCAGGAGCGCTTTCCCTAGGTCAGCGCTGATTGATGCCACAATCACTACCGCAAGGCCTGGCAATGTCACGGCCAGCAAACGCAGGACGGCTAGATCGCGAAAACGTTCAAGTCCTTGGAATAGGGAGAGGACCCACTCATTCACGGTGAGCGCAATACTGAGCAGTAGCAGGAAGGTGTAGATTGCCCAATGCGCTAGAGGCGCTTCGCCGATGACCGATCCTGGCGCCGCCACTAGTCTGAGCGCTAGCAGGGCGGTCGCGCCCACTACGAGAATCAGGAGCGGAATTCGCCTAAGCAAGTCGAGAGGCTTCGAAAGTATATTAGGATTTCTCGCAATCTGCGTTGGATAGCCGAGGGCACTGATGACAGTTATCAGCGCCACGGTCGCGTTTATTGTTGAAACCACTCCCCAGGTTGAGGGCCCCAGTAGGCCAGCAGCGACGAGGGAAGTAAATCCCGCGACAACAAACACAGGAACCTGACCGAGCGGCGCCCAGATGTGACTCGAGTTAGTGCGCATGTTGCTTCAATAGCTGTGTAAGCAACTCGGGATTGCCTACAGTCTCCAGGCTTGCAGCGAGCAGCATTCGATCGGTCACGGAGATGTGTCTCGCATCCTCGATCGCCAGCCCGAGCGATTTGACCGAAAGTTTTCGAGAGCCCGCAGCCCTCCCAGTAAAGTTCCGGAGTTCCGCGTCTGCCCGGTTACTTGGGTTGAGTGCGCCAAAGACACGGCCGTCGCTCGCAATGACCACCGGCACACCTCTGCTCGCGGCTTCGAGAGCGACACGGCCCACGCCCATGACGACAGATGCCAAGTCGTAGTAGGGTCGCGTATCCGTTCGCGAGCCTTCAAATCGCACCCGATCCGACACCTCCAAGCGTCGGACTGCGTCCTCCAATGCCGGTCTCATTGGCCCGTCGCCAACAATTACGAGCCGCCAGCGGGGTTGTTCTCGAAGCCACTCGATAGCAGTACTCACTGCGTCTGTTTTGTTCTCGGTCAACGTGCCGACAGACACTAGCAAACCCGCATTTCGAGGCCGCGGCTTTGTCCAAGGTCGAGAATCGCCCCAGTAGTCGGCTGAATTGAAAAGATTGCCGATCACCAATACTTTTGCGGTGGCGTCCACGGACAAGATTTGATCCGCAGTTTCATGGCTGACTGCGAAGTGATGGTTGATGTGTTTGAGCGTGTAATTTGCATAAGCCGGCGGGTACTCAACGGCTGTCATCCCGTGGTAAATCGCGGCTACCGGGGTTCGCCGGAAGAATACTGATGCGTAGAACATTGGCCACGGTTGGGATGCTACGACTAAGTCGAATTTGTGTCCGTGAGACAGCGCTAGGCCTAGCCCAAGAAGACCCAAGGATACGGTCGTCGCCGCTTGTTGTCGGAGTCCGCGATGGTCGAAAGCGATACCTTCTCGCCATCGCATGGCAATCACTTGTGCCCCTGCCTTCCGGAACTGTTCCGCAAGTGGGCCTCTTTTAGCCATAACTGTGACTTGAGCGCCGTCTTCTATCAGACTTCGCGCTAGCTCTAGCCCGTAAGTTTGAGAGCCTCCGGTTCGGAAGGAGTTGAACATTAGTAGTACCCGAGCAGGTTTATCCGTCCCAATCCCCCTGATGCTCAATAGCTAACCTCCAACGGATGTTGCCGACGTCCAAGGAATGTTAAGGGAACATCCACAGGTGATGTGCACTAGCTCCCGAGGTTTATCTCAAGTACGCCGCTTATGAGCGATAACCCCATCATACGTTCCTCGAGAGTCTGGTGCCGACTCCTCGCCCCGGCCAACGGGCTCGTGAATCGATAGCCTCGTTTTATGGGTTTTTGCGTTAAAATTGTCAAGGGCCGAATCTAGCAAAGTCTTTGGCACGTCGGTTCGAGACTCCGCGCCCACACTTAAACGAGTTTCAGAGTCGGCGGTGGTTGGGCGCTGAGGCTACCCACTTTGGCTCCAGCGGGGTGGTGGTTGCGTTGGCGACGGGGGTTGCCGCGGACACTGTTCGGCGTGAGCCCAAAGAGGCCACGGACGGAGTCGCCGTGGCAGTGGGCCGTTCGCGTAAGCCGGGCGGTGGCCGTAAGTGCGCCGAATCGCACGACGAGGAATTGGTGACCGCGTTTAGCGCCCTCATCGAGCCGGACACGATGGGAGATTCCATCGGACCGCTGCTGTGGACATCGCAATCGATTAGGAAAATCACGGAAAAACTGGCTCTCCTGACGTAACCGTGGGTGGTTTCCGAGCGCCTTAACGAGTGCACGCCGCTCTCCGTCTGGGTTTCTAACTGTCAAAGGCAAGAAACTTAGGATCGGAAAAAGCGGCGTGCAAAAATCAACACTATGGCGAATTCTGCTCGGAGTCGACAAAACCATCGTCGAAACCGTCGATTTCGACGTGGAAACCGGCATTCTGGTCGCGTCAGTACGCCCGACGGCATCGATGCGGAACCGTTGCGGGGCCTGCCGGAAACGTTGCCCCCGCTATGACGCCGGCGACGGGCGTCGCCGCTGGCGGTCCCTGGATGCGGGCGCGGTCCAAATCCAGGTAGAAGCCGCGGCACCCCGGGTGAGCTGCCGGGTGCACGGCGTCACCGTCGCCGCCGTCCCTTGGGCTCGGCATCTAAGCGGGCACACACTGTTCTTCGATCAGCAGGTCGCCTGGGTAGCCACGCAAACCTCCAAGACCGCGATCACCGTACTGATGCGCATCGCGTGGCGCACCGTTGGCGCGATCATCACCCGGGTCTGGGCCGACACGGAGAAGCAGTTCGACCAGTTCGCCGGACTCACCCGGATCGGCGTTGGCGAGATCAGTTGCAAGCGCGGCCACAAGTATTTGACGTGCGTTGTCGACTACGATTCCGGCCGGCTCGTCTGGGCTGCACCCGGCCAGGACAAGGCCACCCTCGCGACGTTCTTCGACGCGTTAGGGCCGGAACGCTCAGCACAGATCACGCATGTTTCCGCGGACGGCGCGGCCTGGATCGCCAGTGTTGTCAAGGAACGCGCGCCCAACGCGGTTCGTTGCGCCGACCCGTTCCACGTCGTGAAATGGGCTACCGAAGCCCTCGACGACGTCCGCCGGGCCGCGTGGAACGAAGCCCGCATAGCCGCCCGGCATAACGAGACCCGACGCGGCCGCGGACGGCCTGCCGCTGATGCCCGACCACGACCGGATAGCGCCCGAGCGGCCGGCATCAAGAACTGTCGCTACGCGCTCTGGAAGAACCCGGAAAACCTCACCGAGAAGCAACAGACCAAGCTCGCCTGGATCGTGCAGACCGACCCCCGACTGGCCCGCGCCTACTACCTGAAGGAAGGCCTCGGCGGGCACAAACCGGTGCTCCCGGGCCGGGTTTAACCCACGGAAGAGTCAGGAGAGCCATATTAAAGGCGCGTTCTTAGAAGGCGCCGTCTCGGGCTAGGACGGCTTTGGCGGTGCGCCAGAGAATAACGAGGTCGCCGGTGAGCGACCAGTTTTCGACGTAGTAGAGGTCGAGGCGCACGGTTTCGTCCCAGGTGAGGGTGGAGCGGCCGCTGACCTGCCAGAGTCCGGTGACGCCCGGCTTCACGAGGAAGCGGCGGTGCACGTGCAGCTCGTACTCGCTCACCTCGGTCTCGAGGGGCGGGCGGGGGCCGACGAGCGACATGGATCCGGCAAGCACATTGAACAGCTGCGGCAGCTCGTCGAGGCTGTAGCGGCGCAGAAACCGGCCAGCGCGGGTGACGCGGGGGTCGTTTTGCAGCTTGAACATGACCGTGTTGCCGACGACCCGCGGAGTGTCTTGCAGCGCGGCCAGGCGAGCTTCGGCATCCGCTACCATCGACCGAAACTTGAGCATCTGAAAGCGTTGGCCGTTGTGGCCCACGCGTTGCTGGCGAAACACTACCGCACCCGGGCCGCTGAGCCGCACGGTGAGCACGATGGCCGCCAGCACGGGCGAGAGCGCCACAATGAGCAGCGCCGAGCCGACGATGTCGAATGCGCGCTTGGTGAAGAGCGTGCGGCCTTCGTAGCGGGGGGTCTCGACGTGGATGAGTGGCAGGCCGGCGACGGGCCGGGTATGAATGCGCGGGCCGCCCACGTCGATGAGACGCGGAACCATGATGAGGTGGTGGCGGCCGGGCTCGAGGCTCCAGCTGAGTTCGCGCATGCGCGTGGGGGAGATGGCGTCGCTGCTGGTCACGATCAGCGTGTCGGCGGTGAGGGAATCGAGGGCGGCGTGCACATCGTCGATGCCGCCGAGCACGGGAACGGTACCGCCCGGCAGGTGGGTGTCGGCCGGGCCGGCCGTGACGCACGCGCCGACCACGAGGTAGCCCGCGCCGAGGCGGGTCTGCAGCTCGCTGGCGATGCGGGCCGAGGACTCCTGGGTGCCGATCAGAATCACCCGGGAGGTGTACCGGCCTTGTGCGCGCTGGGCGACCAGCCACTGGCGCCACATCCACCGGGAGAACACGAGCACGACGATGCCGAGGGGAAAGGCGAGCAAAATGTAGCCGCGCGCCACGTCGATCTTAAACAGGTACGCGACGATGGCGAGGAGACCGAATAGCCGAACGGATGCCCCCACGATCAGCTTGTACTCGTCGAATCCGGTGCCGAGCACCCGGTCGGTGCGGGTGCCATAAATGCTGAGCACGGCCATCCAGCTGACGATGAGGATGACCGAGACCGAGGTATACGAGACGGCGAGGTTCGTGGAACGCACGGCCAGGTTGGCGCTATCGAAGCCGAACCAGGCGATCTGCACGCCGGAGACCACCCAGACGAGCACGAGCAGGTCGGTGAGGGTGAGGCGTGCCGAATAAACGGCGTGCCAGTCGTGGGTTGGTTTGGTGGGCTTTCGCGTGTGCGTCGTGTTCGACAAAATGCGGTCACCTCCCCCGAGTGTGCGTGCGTGCTGTGGCAAGTAGCCAGTGTCTCTAATACTACGCGAGCGGGTTTTCCCCATTGAGGGGGTTGTTCCACGGCGGGATGAATGCGGCTTTGCTACCCTTGAACGGTCGAATGGGTGAGTTGGGCGATCGCGACGGTGTCTGCGGAACTCGGCCATTCCGCATCCGCTCAAAGAATTGGCGTGTATTCGACGATGCCACCGGGGCGAAGATGAATGCTTTCTTCGATATGCGCGTTGAGTCGTGCACACACCGGTGCTGCACCTTCTTGAGTCGAAGCGGGTTGAAGTACAGTGCGAAGAGGTGCCGCAGTGGGGGCATCGGGACCTGTCCAGAGCAAGGCTCGGCCTTCTCGGTGTTGCCTCCCCATCATTCGCGTACCGGTGACGCGAACCCTTCTATGAGTCAGGCAAGAACATGAGCGCGGTTGCACTATCGGTTTAGACACCATGGGGCAAGGCGTGGTCACCAACATCGTTGGGAATGGCGCGAAGAGAAATCTCGTGGGAAACCTCGCCGTTGCCGCCCAGTTGGAGGCGCGGGGGAGTCACTGTCGCTTGCGAAAAGGCCGGCCTGGATCTTCAGGACGTTCTCGGAGTATTTGCCGTCACTGACTTTCGGTCGCCCATCTTCGACGGTGTCGGTTCTGCGGTTGTCGCAAATGACTACTCGCCGAGCTTTGCGCTCCAGCTCATGCTCCAGGACGGCAACCTCGTGAAGGACTTCACCGAAAGCCTTGGCGTGTCGGTGCCCGGCACGATCGCTACCGTTGGCACCATCGAGCGAGCCTGTGACGCTGGCTACGGCGAAGAGAACGCATCCGCTCTCATCAAGGTTCTGGCTTCTGACGCCGGAGTGGACCTGGCGAAGTAGCGGGCCACGTTTCTTATATTGCACCTGGCGCCTCGACCGGCGGGGATGGGCGAGCCGCCTCCGGAACTCAGCCATCACGCATCCGCTGGCATGCGCCTATGGACAACCGATTCGCAACGGTCGTCGGCCGCAACTGACACCGCCGCACGCCGGCGGCGCATAGTGAGGTGGCCCTCCCGCATCCGCTCTCAAGAAGAAGGATGGTGCAGCGCGGTCTGCCGCGCCAGCCGGCGATTTACGGGACTGTTTTGACAACTGAGTGTCAAGACCCGCTCTTGGTATCAGTGAACCGTGCACGCGCTGCCGCAGCGCAGTTGGGTAGGTCAGCAGCGTCAACGGCCACCATGCATCCGCGCTCCCACGGGCTAGTCCATATCCAAAACCTTGTGCGTCCCGATAAGTAGGAACGCCAGGGTGGTGCCGTCGAAGCTCCAGGCTAGTCGGCCATCCGGCGCGAACGTGGCTTCGAATCGTTTCGGGCTGATCGACTTGAAGCGCTGAATGACCTTGATACGCCGTCTGGTCGCGATACTTCGAGACTCACTCTCGCTACCTTTTCCGGCTGCTTGCAACTGCAGCAGGTGAAGGATGTCCCTCTGCGCCTCCAGAGCCTGTTTTCGCAGGTCATCGGATTTCAGTTTTCGGAATTGCCGCTGATAGATGGTGGAGAGGGCTATCTGAATTTCAGCCATTCAGTGCGCGCTCTGCCTCGTCGAGCGACGTGAACGTCGTGAATGGCCCCTTGGCCGCGGCGTCGATCTCGGCGAGTGTCTCGTCGGTCAGCCAATCCTCCTGGGCGACGGGAGCCATCCGCTTGATGACGATCGTGTCGCCGACGATCAGGACGTCGAGCGGATCCCCGACACTGAGCCCGAGCTCGCGGGTCAGTTTGGCGGGTACGGTGATCTGGTTATGCGTACGGAGTGTGAGTATGGCCATGTCAACCTCGAAATTCTTGTTTTCTTAAATTCTAATATATCTGGCCATCGTGAGTCCGTCTAGCTCACGCCGGAACCGGGTCGGGTACTGCCGGGGCCGGCGACTTGGCTCAGCACGCGACGGCGAGACGTCTCGAGGGCATCGCCGCTCGGCATCCGTTTCAAGCGGGTGCAAGTACTTTCACCCTCTTGTTTACTTATCGACGGATGCGATCTCAAGAAGGCCTAGGAGGCCGCCGCCAGGCGGTAACCGACGCCGCGCACGGTTTCGATTCGCTCGGCCCCGGAGCTCGTGCGCCCGATCTTTCTGCGCACATTGGCCACGTGTACCTCGAGGGAGCGCCGGTCGGAATCCGTCACGAGACCGCTCGTGACGTAGCTCTCCCCGCGCAACTCCAGAATGAGCTCGGCCTTGCTGTGCACCCAGTTGCTGGGCTGGATCAGGCTCGCAAGCAGGTCGAATTCGCTGCGCGTCAGCAGAACGGATGCCCGTTCCACCTCAACGAGGCGCCGCTCGGGGTTGAGGCGCAGGCCATCGTGCTGCAGCCATCCGCTTTCCAATAGGTCGGGCTCAGCCGCGGCCGGCGCTCGGCGCAGCACGGCGTCGATGCGGGCGCGCAGCTCTCCGGTGCGAAACGGCTTGGCCACGAAATCGTCGGCTCCGGCGCTCAGGCCGCGCACGACGTCGATCTCGTCGAAGCGGGCGGAGATCATGATGATGCTCCGGTCGGTGAGCAGGCGAATGCGCTTGAGGGTTTCGAAACCGTCCATGCCGGGCATGTTGACGTCGAGGGTCGTCAGCGTCGGATTCAGGTCTCGCACGAGCTGCACACCCGCGGCGCCGGTGCGGGCGATCTTCACGACGAATCCGGCCTCGCCGAGGATGGCCTCGAGTACCTCGCCAATGTCGGCGTCATCTTCGATCACCACGGCCACGCGTTCAGCGGTCTCAGCCATGGCGCCCTCCCTGCAGTGCAGAAACGCTGAGCGGCGGCGGCGCCACGGTCACCCCCGCGAGCGGCAGCGTGAGCTCAAACCGACTGCCCGCAGCCGACGAGTGGGCCAGGCGCAGATCGCCGCCGTGCCGCTGGGCGATGTCGCGACTGATGCCGAGGCCCAGCCCGGTACCGGGCTGGGTCGACAGCCGCGCCGACTCGGTGCGAAAGTACGGCTCGAAAACCCGCGCGCGATCGGCCGCAGCGATTCCGCATCCGCTGTCGGTGATCGCAAACGTCACCGTGTCACCGTCGCGGGTCTCGCTCACGGTCACCGTGCCGCCGACGCGGTTGTATTTGACGGCGTTGGTGAGCAGATTGTCGAGCACCTGACGAATGCGACTCGGGTCGACCTCGGCCCAGGCCGGGGCGGCCGCGGTGACGTCGATGGTGATTTGGCGCGCATCGGCGGCAGCACGGCTCGCCGCATGGGAATGGTCGATGAGTACCCGAATGTCGGTCGCCGCCCGGTGCAGCTCCAGCTGCGAGGTGCCGGTGCTGCGCGCCAGCAGCAGATCGGCGAGGATCATCTCCATTTGTTCGGCGTTCCGCACGATCACCCCGGCCCGCCGCTCGACGGTCTGCGCGTGCTCGCTGGCGCGCTGCACCAGCTCGGCATTGCCCAGAATGGAGGTGAGCGGAGTACGCAGCTCGTGGGTGACCGCCTCGATCAGGTCGTCGCGGGCCCGCACCGCCTGCTCGGTGAGGGCGGTCTGCGCGGCCAGTTCACGACGTTTACGACGGATGCGGGTGCCCGACACCCCCGCTGCCGCCGACATGATGACCATGGTCAGCGGGAAAGCGACGAGACGGGTGAACTCCTTGGAGTCGAAGTCGGCGTAGCCCGCGAAAAAGCTGCTCGGGCTCGTCGCTGCCACGAGGGCGAGGCAGATCACGAAGCCCCAGGGGCCGAAGGAGTAGGCAATCCAGATGATCGGCAGCATGAGCAGCAGCGCCCCACCCGACAGCATGGGATCGTCAGCTAGTGCGGTCAAGCGGATGCCCACAATATCCACCAGGGGCACCAGTAGAGAGAACCGCTGGAACAGCACTGTGCGGTTCCCGAGCACGGTCGCGAGCGTCGTGAGAGCGATGAGGCCCGCCCCGGTACCGTACAACATCGGGTCCAGGCTGTTCGGACGGCTGAGCAGTAGGGCCGTGCCCACGACGAGCAGCGCCCCAAACACCACAATCTGAAATTCCAGCAGGGATCGGGCGTAGCCCTCGTGGTGCCTCGCCATGCCCATTTACCCCCTGGTTGTAGCCTAACGACCGGCGGCGCCAGTGGGAGCCCCTGAACGGGGCGCAGGGCGCGCGGTCCGCGCGGCGTCGTTCAACCGGGTCACGCGGTGGCGCGCTGTCGCCTGCTCGTGGTCACCAATGCGAGGCCGAGGAGGAGCGCGGCACCACCACCCGCGAGCAGCAACACGGGAGCGTCGTAACCGGTGGAGGCGAGCCCGCTGTAGCCGACATACACCTCATCCGTCGGGACCAGGGTGCCGGTCACGGCCAGGGGTGACCTGCCTTCGGGAACGTAGGTGGCAGCGGATGCTGCGGCCGGCACGGTAAAGATGGTGAGCGCGGTCAGCGCGGTCAGCGCGGTCAGCGCGGTGAGGGCGAAGAGCTTCTTGAGCATGAGCGAATTCCTGTCAGAACGGTCGTTTTGGCACCAGTGGAGGCGTCGGGTGGGCCTTGAAGGCCTCACCGTACCGACCTTCACCGTAGATATCTACGGGTAGCTGATGATTTCTCACCTATTTGTGCTGACTGTTATGCTCTCCTGGCGCGTTGCGCGACGTGGAACAATTGCGTATGACCAACGAGACTTCGCCCCTGCCGCTCTTCCTCGTGCTGAATGGCCCGAATCTCAATCTTCTCGGCACTCGCGAGCCCGAGCGGTACGGATCCGAAACCTTGCTCGACCTCGAGACGCGCGTCACCGCCGCGGCCGCCCGGCTGAACGTGCGGGTTGAGTTTTTTCAGAGCAACCATGAGGGCGCGCTCATTGACGCCATCCACGGCGCCCGCGGTGGGGCCACCGGAATCATCCTCAACGCAGGGGCCTACGCCCACACCTCGATCGCCATTCGCGATGCGATCGTCGGCGTCGCCATCCCCACCGTCGAGGTGCACGTCACCAACGTGCACGCGCGCGAGGAGTTTCGTCACACCTCTTATATCGCCGAGAAAGCGGATGCCGTCATCGCCGGCGCCGGCCTGCTTGGCTACGTCTTCGCACTGGAGCTCCTGGTCGCCAAGTACGGGCGTTGACCCGCTGCGTCAGAGCTAACCGGGGTGCACTGACTTTCGGTGCTGCAATCTTGCTGATGTGGCGGTTGCTTTGGCACGCCCGCCTTGCGCAACTTGTCGCTCGTTGGCCGTCATTGCGAAGCGATACCAGCCGCCGCCGATTGCACACTGCCCGCCGGTAGGGTGGCAGGACGCCCCGACCGAAAGCCGAACCATGCCCGATCTCGTTTTGCGCTCCGTCAGGCAGCCCGGCGACACCACATTCTCGGATGTGCACATAACCGGCGGCATCATCACGCAGATCGTGCCCGCCGGCACAGACTCAACCCGCCCGGCCCCCGCCGTTGCAGGCCCGACCGGCAGGCCCGCCGCCGTGGATCTCGAGGGCCGCACCGTCATCCCCGGCCTCTGGGACGAACACGTGCACCTCACCCAGTGGGCGCTCACCGGCGCCCGATTCGACCTCTCGGCGGCAGCATCGGCTCGCGAAGCCCTCGAGCTCGTGCGCGCGCAGACCATTGCTGCGGCGCGGCCGACCCCGCTGATCGGCGTCAGATTTCGCGATGCGATCTGGGCCGACGCACCCACGCTACGCGGTCTCGATGAGGTGACGCGGGGGCATCCGACCGCTTTGATCAGCCACGATCTGCACTGTGTCTGGCTCAACAGCGCGGCCGCCGAGCGTTTCGGCGTGCGGGTCGACGAGTCCGGACTGCTGCGCGAGCAGGCCGCGTTCGCCCTCACGATTGCGCTCGGGCAGCTGCCCGATGCCGAGGTTGACGCCCTGGCCACCCAGGCCGGAGCCCGGGCTGCCGCCCGCGGCGTTGTCGGCATCGTCGACTTCGAAATGACCTGGAACCCGGGCGTCTGGCAACGCCGCATCACCGACGGATTCGACTCCCTGCGCATCGACGCCGGCATCTACCTGGCCGACCTCGACCGCGCCATTGCCGAACGGATGCACACCGGCGACCGCATTGCAGGCACCCGCGGCCTGCTCAGCGTGGGGCCGCTTAAGATGCTCATCGACGGTTCGCTGGGAACCCGCACGGCGTTCTGCGTCGACGAGTATCCGGTCGGCGGGCACGGCGTACTCACCGTGAGTGAAGACGACCTGGTCGAGATTCTCGTGAACGCCACCGCGGCCGGGCTGCTGCCCGCGGTGCACGCGATCGGCGATGCGGCGAACACGATCGCGCTGAACGCCTTCGAACGCGCAGCGGCCACCGGACGCATCGAGCACGCCCAGTTTCTGCAGGCCGACGACTTTGCCCGCTTCGCCCGCCTCGGCGTCATCGCGAGCGTGCAGCCGGAGCACGCGCTCGACGACCGCGACACCGTGGAACTGAACTGGGCCGCCGGAGCCGACCGCGTTTTCGCCCTGCGCTCGCTGCTCGACGCCGGGGCGACACTCGCATTCGGATCCGACGCCCCCGTCGCACCCCTCGACCCGTTCACCACCATGAGCGCCGCGTCGTCGCGGGCCCGCAGCGACGGCCGCGAACCCTGGCGCCCCGACCAGGTCGTGACTCGCACCCAGGCACTGGCCGCCTCAGCCCGCGGACGCACCCGCCTGCGCGTCGGCGACGTCGCCGACATCGCCATCCTCGACGGTGACCCGCTGACCGTCTCCGACGCAGTCTTCGAACGGATGCCCGTCGCCGCGACGCTCCTGGCCGGTCGCGTCACCCACGGTGGAGCCCTCTTCGCGGGCTAGCTGTCCCTGGACGGGTCTCAGTGGACAACTTCGGTGGGTGAAGGTCGGTCGTCACCCACCAAAGTTGTCTACTGAGTCGATGCCCTGAAACTCACGACTCCGACCAGCGGGCGACCTACCCGAACCGACCTGACACGTAGTCCTCGGTCGCCTGCACGCTGGGGTTCGAGAACATCGTGGTCGTATCGTCGTACTCGATCAGCTTGCCGGGCTTGCCGGTGCCCGCAATGTTGAAGAACGCGGTGCGGTCAGACACCCGCGAGGCCTGCTGCATATTGTGCGTCACGATCACGATCGTGTACTCGCTCTTCATCTCCTCGATGAGGTCTTCAATGGCGAGCGTCGAGATCGGGTCGAGCGCGGAGCACGGCTCGTCCATCAGAATCACATCGGGCTCTACCGCAATGGCGCGCGCGATGCAGAGGCGCTGCTGCTGCCCGCCGGAGAGGCCCGATCCGGGACGCGCGAGGCGATCCTTGACCTCGTTCCACAGGTTGGCGCCGCGGAGGGCTTTTTCGGTGAGGTCGTCGGCATCCGTTTTGCTCATGCGACGGTTGTTGAGCTTGACGCCGGCCAGCACGTTGTCCTGAATCGACATGGTCGGAAACGGGTTCGGCCGCTGAAAGACCATGCCGACCTGGCGGCGCACGAGCACCGGGTCAACCCCGGGTCCATAGAGGTTGTTGCCGTCGATGAGCACTTCACCCTCGACGCGCGCGCCGGGGATGACCTCGTGCATGCGGTTCAGCGTGCGAATGAACGTCGATTTTCCGCATCCGCTCGGCCCGATGAACGCGGTCACCGTGCGGGGTTCGATCACGATCGACACGCCTTCGACGGCGAGAAAGTTGCTGTAGTAGACGTTGAGGTCGTTGACTTCGATGCGCTTGGACATGAGTCCCTTTCTAAGAAGTGTTAGCGGCCCAGCTTGGGCGAGAACCAGTGGGCGATGAGGCGGGCGAGTCCGTTGAGCAGCATCACGATGAGAATCAGGGTGAGCGCCCCGGCCCAGGCCCGGTCGATATATGCCTGCGAATCCGCTCCCTGGTTGGCGTATTGCGTGTACACGAACACCGGCAGCGTCATCATCCGCTCACCGAACAGGTCATAGTTCATGCTCGAGGTGAATCCGGCGATGATCAGCAGCGGAGCGGTCTCACCGATGACCCGGGCGATCGACAGCATCACACCGGTGACGATTCCGGCAATGGATGTCGGCAGCACGACCTTGAGAATGGTCAGCCATTTCGGCACCCCGAGGGCAAAAGCGGCCTCGCGCAGTTCGTTCGGCACGAGCTTGAGCATCTCTTCACTCGAGCGCACCACGACCGGAATCATCAGCACCGACAGCGCGATCGCCCCGCCGAATCCAAAGCGGATGCCCGGGTCGTCAAACAACAGCGCGAACAGCGCGAAGGCGAACAGCCCGGCAACGATCGAGGGGATCCCGGTCATCACGTCGACGAAGAAGGTGATGGCCTTGGCGAGCTTGCCACGGCCGTACTCGACCAGGTAGATCGAGGCCAGCAGCCCGATCGGCACCGAGATGAGCGTGGCCATTCCGGTCACCATGAGCGTGCCGATGACCGCGTGCAGCACGCCGCCGCCGGCACCGACCACGTTGCGCTGCGAGGAGGTGAAGAACGTCGGCGTCAGAAACGCGGGCAGCCCGTTGACCACGGTCGTATAGATGATCGACACGAGGGGCAGCAGCGCGATGACGAAGGCCGCTGTCACGAGCGCCGTCATCAAACGGTCCTTGGCCTTACGCGAACCCTCGACTAGGCGGGAGAGCACGTAGATGGCCACGCAGTACAGCACCGTGCCGAACACGACCGTGCCGACGACGTTGAAGCCGTCGACGCTGCCCGACAGAAACAGCATGGCGAAAAACGCGGCTGAAACGGCCCAGCTGGCCAGCAGTACCCAGAGCGAGGAACGGCGGGGCAGCTTGCCCGCGGTAAGCGAGTTGGTCAGCGGCGAAGCTTCCAAAACGGATGTCATCAGTTGGCTCCCGAAAATGCCTTACGGCTGTTGATAATGACGCGGGCCAGCATGTTCACGAGCAGGGTGACCACGAACAGCATGAGGCCGGTTGCCAGCAGAATATTCACGCCGACGCCGTGCGCCTCCGGAAAGTTCAGCGCGATATTCGAGGCGATCGTGTTCGAATTCTGTGAGGTCAGCAGCTGAAAGATGACCTCGGAACTGGGGGAGAGCACCATGGCCACGGCCATGGTCTCACCGAGGGCCCGGCCGAGGCCGAGCATCGAGGCCGAGATAATGCCGGGCAGTCCGAACGGCAGCACCGCCATGCGGATCATTTCCCAGCGCGTTGCACCGAGGGCCAGAGCGGCTTCCTCGTGCAGCAGCGGCGTCTGCAGAAAGATCTCGCGGCAGATGGCGGTGATGATCGGCAGAATCATGACGGCGAGCACGATGGCCACCGTGAAGATGGTGCGACCGGTGCCCGAGACGGGGCCCTGGAACGGGGTGAACCACCCGAACCACTCGACCAAGGTGGTGTAGAACGGCTGCACCATCGGGGCGAGCACGCCGATGCCCCAGAGCCCGAAGACCACCGAGGGAACGGCAGCGAGCAGGTCGACCAGGTAGCCGAGGCCCTGCGCGAGCTTACGAGGGGCGAAGTGCGAGATGAACAACGCAATGCCGATAGCGACGGGCACTGCCATGAGCAGGGCCAAAATAGCCGAGTAGATGGTGCCGAAGACCAACGGGCCCACGTACGACCAGAAGTTGGTCACGTCACCGCTGAAATCATCGGGTGCGGCGACAAACGCCGGCAGGCTCTCCACGAGGAGGAAGACTGCCACGGCAGCGAGCATGGCAAGAATCAGGCTGCCGGCAATGACGGTGGCAGAGGAGAAGATGCGGTCACCCGGTCGTTGCCTGGCCTTGATGGTCGTGGCGGCAGCTGTGGTCATGCCGGGGTCTCCCTAGAAAACAAAAACTGGTGAAATCCTGATGCCGGGTATCGGTGTTGGGGTGCGAACGTCAATAAAAAGACGTGCACACCCCAGTCTGCCCGATCAGCTCCCGCACATGTGCGAAAAGCTGACCGGGCAGGTGTGTCCAGGTGTTACTTGACGGTCGCGAGAACAGCGGCGACGTTGGCTTCGAGCTCGGAAGTCATCGGTGCAACGCCGGCGTTTTCTGCGGCAACGGCCTGCCCTTCGGCGCTGGAGATGAACTCGATGTAAGCCTTGACGAGCTCGCCCTGGGCGGCATCGGCGTACTCGTTGCAGACGATCGCGTAGCTCACCAGAACCAGCGGGTATTCCGCCGGGTTGGTGGTCTTGCGGTTCAGGTCAAGCGCGAGGTCGTCGGCTGCGCGGTCGGCCACGAGGGGTGATCCGGCAACAACCTCGGCCGCGGCCTCGGGGGTGTAAGCAACGAAGTCGGTGCCGACCATGAGCTTGGCGGTGCTGAGGTCTCCGGCCTGCGAAGCGTCGGCGTAGCCGATCATGTTCGTGCCGTTGGTGACAGCGTCAACAACGCCCGAGGTGCCCTTGGCGCCTTCACCGTCGAACGGGAAGGTGTCGGAGGCCTCTTCGGTCCACACGCTTGGTGCGGTCTGGCCGAGGTAATCGCTGAAGTTCTTCGTGGTGCCCGAGTCGTCCGAGCGGTGCACGGCGTTGATCGTTGCGGCCGGGAGGGTCGCGTCGGGGTTCAGCGCGACGATTGCGGCGTCATCCCAGCTGGTGATCGCGCCGGAGAAGATCTTGGCGAGCGTGTCAGCGTCGATGTTGAGTTCGTCAACACCCTCGACGTTGAAGATCACGGCGATGGGGGAGATGTAGACCGGCAGGTCGACAGCCTTGGTGTCGGGAGCGCAGGAAGCGAAGGTTCCCGCGAGCTCGTCGTCGCCCAGGTAGGAGTCGCTGCCGGCGAAGTCGGTGCCGCCGGCGATGAAGGCTTCGCGGCCGCCGCCGGAGCCGGAGGGCTCGTAGTTGATGGTGACGCCGTTGTTGGCGATCTGGAAGGCAGCGATCCAGGCCTGCTGGGCGGCGTCCATTGCGGAGGAACCGGCGCCGTTCAGGGTGCCGGTGAGCGTGCTCGCAGATGCCTCGTCGCCGGTGGTGGCAACATCGCCTTCATTTGCTGCACAGGAGGAGAGTGCGAGGCCTGCGGCAATGGCGATGACCGCGGGGCGGCCGAAACGCTTGAAGTTCACGTGAATCCCTTTCAAGAAGAACAAGACATGATTGCTGGTGCATGGGCCGGTGCTGACCCGTAGACGACGCTAAGTAAATGAAGTAACCGCCGACCGACGCCAAGGTAAACGGAAGGTTAACGGGCGATAACGTTTCCGGCGTGGGCGGGCCGTGATGCGGGGCATCCGTTCTATGAAGCGGTCGCCAGGCAGATGGCCGAGGCGGAGTCGGTGAGCATTTGGGATGCACTGCGCCGGGGCCGATTATAGGACTGAATTGCCAAAAGGCAATCTCATACCATAAGCTTGATCCTTGGTGTCTGGTGTCGTCTTTTGTGGCGTGTCTGGCACCAATCCCGCGTGACCAGCATTCAATACAGAGCGACAGTGAGGGTATGGCCAAAAAAGACGGTGTCATCGAAATCGAGGGCGCGGTAGTCGAAGCTCTGCCCAACGCGATGTTTCGCGTTGAGCTGTCAAACGGCCATCGAGTTCTTGCCCACATCTCGGGCAAGATGCGTCAGCACTACATCCGTATCCTCCCAGAGGACCGCGTGATCGTTGAGTTGAGCCCGTACGACTTGACCCGCGGCCGGATTGTCTACCGCTACAAGTAACGACTGCTGTAAGTAACGGCCGACGGCATCCCGTTGGTACGAAGACAGCGAAAAACAAGGAATCACCATGAAGGTCAAGCCCAGCGTCAAAAAGATCTGTGACAAGTGCAAGGTCATCCGCCGCAACGGCAACGTGATGGTCATCTGCGAGAACCCGCGTCACAAGCAGCGCCAGGGATAATCTCTCTCTTCGAGATTCACCTGCATAAGTAAATAGCAGTTCCGGGAGCCCTTCGGGGTGACACCATCGGTTGGAGGCCGGTGTACAGGAACTGTTACAGACCTCCATCACTAAACAGGAGACACAATGGCACGTCTAGCCGGCGTCGACATCCCGCGCGATAAGCGCGTGGAAGTTGCATTGACATACATTTACGGTGTTGGCCGTACGAGGGCCCTCAAGACCCTCGCCGACACTGGAATCGACGGAAACATCCGCGTCAAGGATTTGAGCGACGACCAGCTCGTCCTTCTCCGCGACTACGTCGAGGGAACCTTCAAGGTTGAGGGTGACCTCCGCCGCGAGGTTGCCGCTGACATCCGCCGCAAGGTTGAAATTGGCAGCTACGAGGGCATCCGCCACCGCAAGGGCCTGCCCGTTCGCGGTCAGCGCACCAAGACCAACGCTCGCACCCGCAAGGGCCCGAAGCGCACCGTAGCCGGCAAGAAGAAGGCGCGCTAGGCCTCGGCCTAGCCCGCTAACGCCTTTAGGATTCAGGAGAAATTCATGGCACAACCCAAGTCGGCCGTACGGAAGCCGCGTAAGAAAGAAAAGAAGAACATTGCTGTGGGCCAGGCTCACATCAAGAGCACCTTCAACAACACGATCGTGTCGATCACCGACACGACCGGTGCCGTCATCAGCTGGGCCTCTTCGGGCCAGGTTGGTTTCAAGGGTTCGCGCAAGTCGACCCCCTTCGCAGCACAGCTGGCCGCCGAATCGGCCGCCCGCCAGGCGCAGGAACACGGCATGAAGAAGGTTGACGTCTTCGTCAAGGGACCCGGCTCAGGCCGCGAGACCGCGATCCGTTCGCTGCAGGCCGCTGGCCTCGAGGTCGGATCGATCAACGACGTGACGCCCCAGGCTCACAACGGATGCCGTCCGCCCAAGCGCCGCCGCGTCTAAAGCACTCGCTGTCATCTCGACGGGCTCGGCACTTGAATGGCGCCGAGCCCCGTCGGGACTCTTTTCTTTCAACTTTTCACACTCTCGTCATTGCAAGTGTCATATAGCGGACACTTAGCCGAAAGGAATCAACAGTGCTTATTGCACAGCGTCCAACGCTCACCGAAGAGAACATCTCGGAGTTCCGTTCACGGTTCATCATTGAGCCGCTCGAACCTGGCTTCGGCTACACCCTCGGCAACTCGCTTCGCCGTACTCTGCTCTCCTCGATTCCCGGCGCTGCTGTAACCAGCATCCGTATCGATGGCGTGCTGCACGAGTTCAGCACCGTCCCCGGTGTGAAGGAAGATGTCACCGAGATCATCCTGAACATCAAGGGCCTCGTCGTCTCGAGCGAGCACGACGAGCCCATCACCGCGTACCTGCGCAAGCAGGGTGCCGGCCAGGTTACCGCCGCTGACATTTCGGCTCCGGCCGGCGTCGAGGTGCACAACCCGGAACTGGTCATCGCAACCCTCAACGACAAGGCGAAGTTCGAACTCGAACTGACCATTGAGCGTGGCCGTGGTTACGTGTCCAGCACCCAGAACCGCAACGAGTTCTCCGAAGCCGGCCAGATTCCGGTCGACTCGATCTACTCGCCCGTGCTCAAGGTGACTTATCGGGTCGAGGCAACTCGTGCCGGAGAGCGCACTGACTTCGATCGCCTCGTCGTTGACGTGGAGACCAAGTCGGCCATCTCGCCGCGCGACGCCATCGCCTCCTCTGGTCGCACCCTGACCGAGCTGTTCGGCCTGGCCCGCGAGCTCAACACCGCAGCCGAGGGCATCGAGATCGGCCCAGCGCCGGTTGACGCTGTGCTCTCGACCGAGCTTTCGATTCCGATCGAAGACCTCGACCTGTCGGTGCGCTCGTACAACTGCCTCAAGCGCGAAGGCATCAACAACGTCAGCGAACTGGTCGCCCTGTCGGAGACCCAGCTGATGAACATCCGCAACTTCGGGCAGAAGTCGGTTGACGAAGTGAAGGACAAGCTCGTTGAGCTCGGCCTGTCACTGAAGGATTCGGTTCCCGGATTCGACGGCGCGCACTTCTACAGCGGCTACGAAGAAGAGACCAACTAAGGCTCGGCTTCCCGCTGCCTTTCGATTTTTTGATACTGGAGATTACCAATGCCTAAGCCCACAAAGGGCCCCCGTCTCGGTGGCGGCCCGGCGCATGAGCGCCTCATGCTTGCGAACCTGGCCGCGGCCCTGTTCACCCACAAGTCGATCAAGACGACCGAGACCCGTGCCAAGCGCCTGCGTCCGCTCGCCGAGCGCATGGTGCAGTTCGCCAAGCGCGGCGACCTGCACGCCCGTCGTCGCGTTCTCGCGACGATCACCGACAAGTCCGTCGTGCACGAGCTGTTCACGGTCATCGCCCCGCAGGTCAACGAGCGTCAGGGCGGCTACACCCGCATCACGAAGCTTGGTTTCCGCAAGGGTGACAACGCGTCCATGGTGCAGATGGAGCTCGTTCTCGAGCCCCTGACCCCCAAGGTCAAGCGTTCCAAGACCGCGACCGTTGCCGCGACCCCCGTCGGGTCCGAGAACGTCGTTGTCGAAGACGTAGTTACTGAAGACGTAGTTACTGAAGACGTAGTCGTCGAAGACGCTGCCGTCGAAGAGACCGTCGTAGCCGAAGATGCAGCCGTCGAAGACGCTGCGCCCGAGGCCGACAAGAAGTAGCACCACCACCGAAGGGGGGCCCACGAAAGTGGGCCCCCCTTTTGCGCCCACCAGGTCGTCGAGAGCGCAAAAAGTGCCCGATTGGACGCCTCAATCGGGCACTTTTTGCGCTCTCGACGAAAGATAGGGTGGGGGGATGGTTGATTACGAGACATCGTTGACGGAACGCGTTGGGGATGCCCCGGCGCCGGTGGTTCCGTCGCACCCGGACGTCGCTGGGTGGCGAGCGGCTACCGAGAGCGACATCGACGGCATCTGGCAGCTGCGCCAGGCCATGGGCGAGGTCGATCACCCCAACTACCTCACGGCCCGCGGCGCGATCGCCGCCGACTTCGGCTACTCGCACTTTCACCCTGAGCTCGATTCGCTGGTGGGTCTCAACCAGACCGGCCGCATTGTCGCTGTCGGCATGGTCATGTTCCCGCCACGCCAGGTGACCCTCGCACGCTCGCTGCCGATCGGCGGGGTACACCCGCTGCTACGCGGACGCGGCATCGGACGCCAGCTGCTGGACTGGCAGCTCGCGCGAGCGAAGCAGCAGCTCGCCTCGTCGGCCAGCACTGTGCCCGGCTGGATCCTGACCTATGCCGACGAACGTTCCCCGCAGAACGCCGCCCTGTTCGAGCACGCTGGCCTCAGCCTGGCGCGCTATTTTCTCACCCTGGAACGACCGCTGGATGCCCCGGCGCGGGCAATCGACCCGGCCGACGGCATCCGTATCGCCGCGTTCACCACCGAGGCCTCGGCCGAGGTGCACGCCGCCCGCGACGACGCATTCATGGACCACTGGGGCAGCCAGCCGATGAGCGATGAGAACTGGAATGCCTTCGTCGGCGGCAAATGGTTTCGCCCCGACCTGTCGTTCGTGGCCTACGGCACAGACCGCGCCAACATCGAGCAGGTTGTCGGCTTCGTGCTCTCGACCGCGAACGAGAACGTCTGGGCCACCCAGGGGTTCACCGGCAGCTATATCGACCTGGTCGGCGTCTTGAGCGGATGGCGCGGCCGCCACATCGCGCAATCCCTCCTGGCTGCCCAGCTGGCCGCGGGGCAGGCGCTCGGCCACGAGCGGGTGACCCTCGCGGTCGACTCCGCGAGTCCCACCGGCGCTCTTGGCCTGTACACCGGAATGGGCTTCGTGCCTACCCACAAGAAGATGGCGTACTCGCTCGAGTTCTGAGTCTGGCCCCGTTCAGGGCGGCGGATAGGGTGAAGCATGACCGATCACACGACTCCACTCTCTACGCGCGTGACCGCTCCCGCGCAGCTCCCCGTTCCCGAGCACGCCGAGGTCGCGCTGTGGCGCCCGGCGACTCCCGCCGATATCGACGCCATCTGGGAGCTGGAGAAGGCGATCGGCCGCGCCGACCACCCCAACTATGTGCTGGAGCGCGATCAGATCGCCGAGATCTTCGACTTCTCGTTCGTCGACCCGGCGACCGACACGCTCGTCGCTCTCGACGCCGACGGTCACGTCGTCGCCGACGGCCTGGTCGTGCTGCAGCCCGGGCAAGAAAGCCTAGTGAAGTCCAACCTGAGCGGTGGGGTGCTGCCCGAGATGCGCGACCGGGGCATCGGGCGCGAGCTGCTGGGCTGGCAGGTCGCCCGGGCCCACCAGCAACTCGCGACCTCCGACAAGCTGCTGCCCGGCTGGATCTCCACCTTCTGCGACGAGCGCGCCCCGCAGAACGGGCGCCTCTACGAACGGTTCGGTTTGGCCTGCACTCGCTACTTTCTCACCCTCGACCGCATGCTCGCCGACCCGATCCGCGAGGTCACGGTGGGCGCGGGCATCCGCTTGGCCGGGTACACACCCGAGCTGTCAGCCGCCGTACACGCCGCGCGCAATGCCGCCTTCATGGACCACTGGTCTAGCCAGCCCATTCCCGACGAGAGTTGGAACGCGTACGTCGCCGGGCCGTCGTTCCAGAACGACCTCTCCTTCGTCGCCTTCGCAACCGAACCCGATGGCACCGAGCACGTCGTCGGTTTCGTCATGACGAGCGTCAACGAAGAAGACTGGGCAGCGGCCGGCTACCGCAGCAGCTACATCGGCCTGGTCGGTGTGCTGAGCGGATGGCGCGGCCGCCACATCGCGCAGGCCCTGTTGGCCGCGCAGCTGGCCGCCAGCCGCACCGCCGGGCACGAGCGGGCCACCCTCGACGTGGACTCGGCGAGTCCGACCGGCGCGCTCGACCTGTACACGGGCATGGGCTTCTTCGCCACCCAGCGTGAGCTGGCCTACGTGCTCGAGTTCTGAAGCGTCAGCGGTACGGCGGCGCGGTGGGCGCGTCGGCGTCACGCAGCAGCCAGCTCATGTCGGCCAGCGGCGGCAGCGCAGCCAGACGTTCCAGCGCCGCCAGCACCTGGTCGGCGTAGAGCTGCCCGCCGCTCGGGCCCGGATGCACCTGGTCGCCGGCGAGCAGGTCGAGGCGCCCGGCGATCGTGTCGTGCCAGTTGGCGAGCTCGACCCGGCGATTGCCCGCTGCGAACTCGGCCAGGGTCGCATTGACCCCGTCGGTCCAATCGCGGTCGGCATAAGCGTTCACGAGCACGAGCTGCCGGTCCGGGCCGAGAATGCGCAGAATGGACACGAGCTCGCTCGCCGTGATCGGGCCGTTGGTGCCGAGACCGATCACGACCACCGGATGCAACTGGCCGGCAGCCTTGAGCGCCAGCAATATGTCGTCTGCGGAATACATCCCGCGTGACACCGAAGCATCGATCGTGATGCCCGTGAGGGTCTCCTGCAATTCCGGCGCAGAGGCGAGCATGACCGAGTCACCGACGGCGGTGATCAGTCCCTCGGCTGGGACCGGGGTCACCGTGGCCTGGCGGGCCGCCTCGGCGGCCGCAGCCTGCGCGGCGGCGCGCGCCGCAGCATCCACTGCCCGTTGGCCGCGTTCGATGCGCAACTGCGCCGAGGTCTGGGCGGGGGCGGTCAGGACGGCGGCCGTGGTGCCGCCGACCAGCAGAAGCGAGAGGGCTGCGGCGGCCGCGACCAGGCGGCGTCGCTGCACGGGGCCGGTCATGACCGTGCCAATCAAACGGATGCTGCCGCGCAGGCCGATCCGCCGGATCGGCTGCTCCAACCAGCGGTACGACAGGCCCGCGCAGGCCAGCGTGATCGCCGTGGCGAGCAGCCCGATCGGCAGCAGGCCGCCGGTCGGCCAGAGCAGCTGCACCAAGACGAGCAGCGGCCAGTGCCACAGGTAGATTCCGTAGGATCGTTCGCCGACGTAGCGCAGCGGCGCCCGGTCGAGCAGCTGGCCGAAGCGGCCGCCACGCACACCGGCCCAGATGGCGACGGCTGTGGCCAGGCTCACCGCGACCAGGCCGCCGCGGTAGGTTGCGCTGCCGTCCTCAGGCAGCCAGATGGCGAACGCGATGATCGCCCCGACCGCGGCCGCGCCGAGCCAGGGCCGCAGCCGGGGCAGCTCGTTGCGGTGCCCGCTCGGACGGCGCAGCAGCAGCGCGAGGGCCGCCCCGGCAAACAGCCCGAAACTGTGCGTGTCCGAGCCGTAGTAGACCCGGGTCGGGTCGGCGCCGGGCTGATACAGCACACCCATCCAGATCGCGGAAGCGACGAATAGTGCGGTGACGATGGCCAGCCGCAGACGCGGGCGGCGAAGGAGCAGTACGGCCAGCAGCATGAGCGGCCAGACCAGGTAGAACTGTTCCTCGACGGCGAGCGACCAGAGGTTGCGCAGCAGCTCGGGCTCGTTCACGCTGAAGTAGCTGTTGTCCGTCGCGATCGACACCCAGTTGTAGCCGAAGGTCGTGGCCCCCAGCAGCTGAGCGCCGAGGCCGACGAGAACATCGCCGCCGATCAAAAATGCCACGGTGCAGCTGATCAGAATCACCGGAACCAGCGGCGGCACCAGGCGCCGGGCCCGCCGCTGCCAAAACCGGCGCAGCGAGATACGCCCGGTGCGGGTGTGCTCGGAGACGAGCAGACCCGTGATTAGAAAACCGCTGATCACGAAGAAAACGTCGACGCCGATGAAGCCTCCGGGCAGCAGCACCGGAAAGAAATGGTAGACCACGACGGCGATCACGGCGAGGGCGCGCAGGCCGTCGAGACCGGCTAGACGGCCACGGCGCACGAGCGGCGCTGCGGCCGCCCGAGCCGGACTGTTTTGCGGCCCGATCACGGGTTCTTCGAACACGGCGGCGCCGGTCGACGACGGAGTCCTCCCGGCAATGGGAGACGGTGCGACAGGGCGGGTCATGGGTAAGACGAGCATTCGGATGCCACGCACACGGGGGTCATGCGCTGGGCCGGATTCAACGATAACCCGCACGCGCCGCCTAGGCTTACCCTCGTGAATCTTTTCGTACCCCGCGCCGGCCATGCCGCGCCAGGGTCCACGCGCATCAGACTTGACCTTGCCTACGACGGCACGGATTTCACCGGCTGGGCCCGCCAGCCGGGCTTTCGCACCGTTCAGGCCGACATCGAAAACGGGCTCGCCGGCATCCTGCAGAGCTTCCCCCCGCACCCCACGCTGATCGTCGCCGGTCGAACGGATGCCGGGGTGCACGCCCGCGGGCAGGTCGCCCACTTCGACCTCACCGCCGAGCAGGCACACTCCCTCGTGCGCATTCAGCGCGGCACCGGAAACCGCCCGCCGGTCGACCTCGGCACTGCCGTGCTGCGCCGCCTCGGCGGCATCCTGGTGACCAAGCCGGACATTGTGCTGCGCCGTGCCACGGTCGTGCCCGGCGGTTTCGACGCCCGATTCTCGGCCATGTGGCGCCGCTACGAGTACCGTCTCGCCGACCCCCTCGCGCTGCACGACCCGCAGCAGCGACTGCGCACCACGTGGCATCCGTTTAAACTCGATCTCGCCGCAATGGACGCGGCGGCGGCGACCCTGGTCGGCCTGCACGACTTCGCCGCCTATTGCAAGCCGCGTCCCGGTGCCACGACCATCCGCACGGTGCAGGACTTTCGCTGGCGGCGCGACGACGACGGCCTCATCATCGCCACCATTAAAGCGGATGCCTTCTGCCACAGCATGGTGCGCGCCATGGTCGGCGCCTGCGTCGCCGTGGGGGAGGGGCGGCTCGACGGCAGCACCCTCGCGCACCTGCACTTCGACAAACACCGCATCAGCGAGTTCAAGGTGATGCAGGCGCACGGTCTGACCTTGATCGACGTCGGCTACCCGGAAGACGCCGAACTGGCGCTGCGCGCCGTCGCCACCCGCAACCGGCGTTCGCTGCCCGGCCCCGTCGAAGTTGCGTCCGCAGCACTCTGAGACTACTGTTGACCCTTGGTGTCTGTGCGTTGCAGCGCGGCGCCCGAACGTGAGCCCTCCATCGACAGTGTTCTGCTTGACAGAACACGCCCGGAGCGGGATTCACGAACACCTCCGTTCGAAAAAGAAGAAAGCAGCACACTAGTGACGCGCACTTATAGCCCCAAGGCAAGCGAACTCCAGCACGACTGGGTAGTCATCGATGCCACCGATATCGTCCTCGGACGTCTGGCCAGCCACGCGGCAATCCTGCTGCGCGGCAAGCACAAGGCCACCTTCTCCCCGCACATGGACGGTGGCGACTTCGTCATCATCATCAACGCCGAGAAGGTTGCCCTCACCGGCAAGAAGCTCGACCTGAAGATCGCTTACCGCCACTCGGGTTACCCGGGCGGCCTCACGGCGACGAACTACTCCGAGATGCTCGAGAAGCACCCGACCCGTGCGGTTGAAAAAGCGATTCGCGGCATGCTGCCGAAGAACTCGCTCGGTCGCACCCAGCTCACCCACCTGAAGGTTTACGCCGGCTCCGAGCACCCGCACTCCGCTCAGCAGCCCACGCCGTACACCCTCAGCCAGGTCGCGCAGTAGCGCCGGCAACCAGACTTCTCGACTCTTAGATAAAAAGGATTCCCATCATCGTGGCGAAGATCGCAGACCAGATTGACCAGGCTCCGGAGAGCTACTCCACCGAGACTCCGGCCGAAACCGTAACCAAGGCGCCCCGCGCCGTCCTCAACGTTCCCGGCGCAGCCGTCGGCCGTCGCAAGCAGGCCATCGCCCGCGTGCGCATCGTCCCCGGCTCCGGCACGATCGTTGTCAACGGCCGCGAGTTCGCTGACTACTTCCCGAACAAGCTGCACCAGCAGCTGATCAACGACCCGTTCAAGGTTCTTGACTTGCTCGGCTCGTACGACGTCATCGCGCGCATCACCGGTGGTGGCCCGTCCGGCCAGGCTGGCGCGCTTCGCCTCGGCATTGCCCGCTGCCTCAACCTGATCGACGAAGAGAACAACCGCGCCATCCTCAAGAAGAACGGCTTCCTCAGCCGCGACGCTCGAGTCAAGGAGCGTAAGAAGGCCGGACTCAAGAAGGCCCGCAAGGCACCTCAGTTCAGCAAGCGCTAATCCGATTGCCGACGACGATATGACTCGTCTGTTCGGCACGGACGGCGTTCGGGGCCTGGCCAACCGTGATCTCACGGCTGGCCTGGCCCTGAGCCTTGCCCAGGCCAGCGCCGCAGTGCTGACCAAGGGTCGTCGTGCTCAAGCACGCCTCGAACAGGGCCGCCGCCCCGTTGCTGTGGTCGCCCGCGACCCGCGAATTTCCGGCGAATTCTTGACGGCTGCCGTTTCGGCCGGCCTGGCCTCCAGCGGTGTCGACGTGCTCGATGCCGGAGTCATCCCGACGCCCGCCGCCGCATTCTTGATCAACGACATCGGTGCCGACTTCGGTGTGATGATTTCTGCCTCACACAACGCGGCGCCCGACAACGGCATCAAGATCTTCGCCTTTGGCGGAACCAAACTTCCCGACGACGTCGAGGACCGCATCGAGTCCTACATTGGACGCGACACCCTGATGCCGATCGCCGGCGACGTTGGACGCATCCGTCGTTTCGCCGACGCCGAAGACCGCTACGTCGTGCACCTGCTCGGCACCCTGCCGCACCGCCTCGACGGCATTCATGTCGTGCTCGACTGCGCCCACGGTGCTGCCGCTGGCGTTTCGCCGCAGGTGTTCACGGATGCCGGCGCTCGCCTCACAGTGATCGGCGCCGACCCCGACGGGCTCAACATCAACGATGGCGTGGGGTCGACCCACCTCGACAACCTGGCGCGCGCCGTGCTCGAGCACGGTGCCGACATCGGAATCGCCCACGACGGCGACGCCGACCGCTGCCTCGCAGTGGACCGCGACGGCAACATTGTCGACGGCGACCAGATCATGGCGATCCTCGCCGTGTCGATGGCCGAGCGCGGTGTGCTCAAGGACCGCACGCTCGTGGCCACGGTCATGAGCAACCTCGGTCTGCGCAAGGCGATGGCGGCCAACGACATCGCGATGGTGCAGACCAAGGTCGGTGACCGGTATGTGCTCGAAGAGCTAAACGCCCACGGGTATTCGCTCGGCGGTGAGCAGAGCGGCCACGTGATCATGACCGAGTTCGCCACGACCGGCGATGGTATTCTCACCGGGCTGCACCTCGTGGCGGAAATGGCGCGCACCGGTAAAACGCTCGCCGAACTCGCATCCGTTATGACGGTCTACCCGCAGATTCTGGTCAACGTGCGTGGAGTGAACCTCAAGGGGCTCGCTGCCGATCAGGTTATTTCTGACGCTGTCGTGGCCGCGGAGACCGAACTCGGCGACACCGGTCGTGTGCTGCTGCGCCCGTCCGGCACCGAACCGATGGTGCGGGTCATGGTGGAGGCCGCCGACCAGCCGACCGCCGACCGCCTGGCGCACTCCCTCGCCGACGTAGTGCGGTCCCGTCTGGCCCTCTAGCCCTACCGACCGGGCCCGGTCGCATTGTCATGAGTCGAGACGGCCGGGGAACGGACCGGGCGCGCCTGCGTACGCTTCACCCGTCGGGCCCAGGTTCGGGAACTGGGTCCATGTTCTATCATGGGCCCCGTTTCCGGGCCCGGGCCCGGTCACAGGGGACCTCGCGGAAGCGCGGGTCAGACCTTGCGCAGGAGCACCTTGGAGACGGCGTGTGTGGGGTCCTTCCGCAGCACGAGTGTCGCCCGCGACCGGGTGGGACGGATGTTCTGCAGCAGGTTGGGCTCGTTGATGCTGGTCCAGATACTGCGCGCCTTGGCACGGGCCTCATCCTCGGTGAGCGCGGCGTAGCGGTGAAAGAACGAGTTCGGGTTCGCGAACGCGCCGCGCTGCAGCTTGAGAAAGCGTTCCTCGTACCAGCGGGCGATGTCCTGGGTGCGGGCATCCACGTAAACCGTGAAGTCGAACAGGTCGCTCACGGCCAGGCCGCGGCCCGGCCCGGGCGGCTGCAAAACGTTCAGCCCCTCGACAATGAGGATGTCCGGCTGGCGCACAACGATCTGCGCGTCGGGCACGATGTCGTAGCTCAGGTGCGAGTAGAACGGCGACCGCACCTCGGGGGCGCCGCTCTTGACGGCACTCACAAAGCGCAGCAGGGCGCGTCGATCGTAGGACTCCGGGAATCCCTTGCGCTCCATCAGCCCCCGGCGGTTCAACTCCGCATTGGGAAACAGAAAACCGTCCGTCGTGACGAGCTCGACCCGGGGAGTGTCGTCCCAGCGGGCCAGCATCTCCCGCAGCAGCCGCGCGGTGGTCGACTTGCCGACGGCGACTGAACCGGCGACACCGATCACAAACGGAGTGGGCCGGGCGCGCTGACCGAGGAATCCGCTGGTCGCCCGATGCAGTTTGCGAGCGTTCGCCGCGTACAGATTGAGCAGCCTGCTTAACGGAAGGTAGACATCCGTCACCTCGTTAATGTCGAGCGGCTCACCGAGGCCGCGCAACTGCACAATCTCGGTCTCTTTGAGCGGCAGCAGGGTGGTCGGCGCGAGGGCCGCCCAGTCGGCTCGGTCGAGTTCCACGAAGGGGGTACCGTGGCCGTTCATTACAGGGGCCAGCACCAGATCGGACATTCCACCAAGCTTAGTCCGGCTAAAATCGACTTCTATGTGCGGAATCGTAGGTTATGTCGGAAGCAACAAGACCGTTGACGTTCTCATGGGAGGGCTCGGACGGCTCGAATATCGCGGGTACGACTCCGCGGGTATCGCCGTGATTGACGAGTTCGGGGTGCTCAACACGGCCAAGAAGGCCGGCAAGCTCGTAGCCCTCACCAACGAGCTCAAAGCCCACCCGATCAACGACGGCGCGACCGGCATCGGTCACACCCGCTGGGCCACGCACGGCGGCCCCAACGACGAAAACGCGCACCCGCACCTCGGCGACAATAACAAGCTCGCCCTCATTCACAACGGCATCATCGAGAACTTCGCCCCGCTGCGTGACGAACTGCTCGCCGAGGGCTTCACCTTACTGAGTGAAACCGACACCGAAGTGGCCGCTGTGCTGCTCGGACGCGAATACCAGCGCGTCGGCGACCTGGCCGAGGCTTTTCGCACCGTCGTTGCCCGCCTCGACGGCGCCTTCACGCTGCTGGCCGTGCACCAGGACCAGCCCGGCGTCGTCGTCGGCGCCCGCCGCAACTCGCCGCTCGTCATCGGGCTCGGCGACGGCGAGAACTTTCTCGGCTCCGACGTGGCCGCTTTCGTGGAATACACCCGTCGCGCCGTCGCCATCGGCCAGGACCAGATCGTCACCATCACAGCGGATGCCGTCACCGTCACCGATTTCGATGGTCACCCGGTCGAGACCGAGGAATTCGATGTCGCCTGGGACGCCTCGGCGTCGGAGAAGGGCGGCTGGTCCAGCTTCATGGCCAAGGAGGTCTCCGAGCAGCCGGACGCCGTCGCCAACACCCTGCGCGGCCGCATCGCCGACGGCCACGTGGTCGTACCCGAACTGAGCGCATTCGGCGATGACGTGCTCGCCGGCATCCGTCGGATCGTCATCATCGCCTGCGGAACCGCCGCCTACGCTGGCCAGGTCGCCAAATACGCCATTGAAAAGTGGGCGCAGGTGCCCGTCGACGTCGAGCTTAGCCACGAGTTCCGTTACCGCGACCCGGTGCTCAGCGACGACACCCTGGTCGTGTCGATCAGCCAGTCCGGCGAAACCATGGACACGCTCATGGCCGTCAAGTACGCCATGTCGCTCGGTGCCAAGGCGATCTCGATCTGCAACACGCAGGGCGCGACCATCCCGCGCGAGAGTGATGCCGTCATCTACACCCACGCCGGCCCCGAGGTCGCGGTCGCGTCGACCAAGGCTTTCGTCGCGCAGATCACGGCGCTCTACCTGTTTGCGCTGCACCTGGCCCGGGTGCGCGGCAGTCTCACCGAGGCCGAGCAGGCCGCGCAGGTCGCCGAACTGCAGGCCATCCCGGCGAAAATCGAGACCGTTCTGCAGGTCGAAGACGAGGTGCGTCAGCTGGCCCGCTGGATGAGCGACACCCGCGCCGTGTTGTTCCTCGGCCGTCACGTTGGTTTTCCGATCGCGCTCGAGGGAGCACTCAAGCTTAAGGAGCTCGCCTACATCCATGCCGAGGGCTTCGCTGCCGGTGAGCTCAAGCACGGTCCGATCGCGCTGATCGAACCCGGTCAGCCGGTGTTCGTCGTGGTGCCGAGCCCGCGCGGCTCGGCACACCTGCACCCCAAGGTCGTCTCCAACATTCAGGAGATCCGCGCCCGCGGTGCCCGCGTCATCGCCATCGCCGAGGTCGGCGACGCCGCCGTGCTGCCGTTTGCCGACACCGTCATCCGCATTCCGCTCGCAGCTCCACTGTTCGAACCGCTGCTGGCCGTGGTGCCGCTGCAAATTTTCGCCATGGAGCTCGCCATCGCCAAGGGCCTCGACGTGGACCAGCCGCGCAACCTCGCCAAATCCGTCACGGTCGAATAGTCCGCAGTGATCAAGGGCATCGGGGTCGACGTGGTCGACCTGGCGCGGTTCACCCGCCAGGTCGCGCGCACGCCGGGCCTGGTACCACGCTTGTTCGCCCAGAGCGAACGCGGTCTGCCGGTACATTCCCTCGCTGCGCGTTTCGCCGCTAAGGAAGCTCTGATCAAGGCCCTCGGCGACAGTGCGGGGGCCACCTGGCAGGAGATGGAAATCGTGAACGACCCACACGGCAACCCCGAATTCAAGCTCAGCGGGGCGGCCCTGCAAGCGGTGAAAGATCGCGGCATCAGCCGCGTGCACGTCACCATGACGCACGACGCCGGCGTGGCCTGCGCCTTCGTCGTGGCCGAGTCGTGAGCGGGTTTCGCGAGGCCGTGATCAACCTCGCCGCGATCCGAAGCAATATGGCGCACCTGCGTGCGCTGGTCGGCACCCCGCACGCCATGGCCGTGGTCAAGGCCAACGCCTACGGTCACGGCGCCGTGCCCGTGGCCCGCGCCGCCCTCGCCGGTGGCGCCGACTGGCTCGGCGTCGCCGACATCGACGAAGCCCTGCAGTTGCGTGACGCCGGAATCGACGCGCCGATCCTGGCCTGGCTGCACGATCCAGGCGCCGATTTCAGCGCCGCCATCGACGATGACATCACCCTCGGCCTCTCGTCAGCACGCCAACTGCAACGGGCAGCGGATGCAGCGGCGGAACTCGGCCAGACGGCATCCGTTCATCTCAAACTCGATACCGGCCTGAGCCGAAACGGTGTGCACGAGAACGACTGGGCCGAGGTATTCGCGCTGGCCGCGGCCCTCGAGCAGGTGGGGCTGCTGCGCGTTGACGGCGTGATGAGCCACCTCTCCAACACCTCAGCCACCGACGACCAGCAGGCGCTGGAGTGTTTCGAGCGCGGTGTCGCCTTAGTGCGTGCCGCCGGATTGGCCCCGACCCTCGTGCACCTTGCCTCCTCCGCGGCCGCACTGCGGCTGCCAGCCGCGCGCTTTTCGATGGTTCGCCTGGGCATCACCCTGTACGGGCTGTCGCCGTTTGATGATGCCAGCAGCGCCGACCTCGGCCTGGTGCCGGCCATGACCCTGCGCGGCCGGGTCGCCCAGGTGCGCCGGGTGGCCGCGGGCGCCGGCGTCTCCTACGACTATCTCTGGCGGGCGCCGGAAGACTCCACGCTCGTGCTCGTGCCGCTCGGCTACGCCGACGGAATTCCGCGGCAGGCCTCCGGCAGTGCGCTCGTGCAGATTCACGGCGCGACCTACCCGCTGGTCGGTCGTGTCGCGATGGACCAGTTCGTGGTCAATCTCGGAGCCGACAATCCAGGCGTCGCCGTGGGCGATACCGTCGTGCTGTTCGGAGACCCGGCCACGGGAGCGCCGAGCGCGACCGACTGGGCCGACGCGGCCGGCACGATCAACTACGAGATCGTCACCCGCATCGGACACCGGGTGCCCCGGCTGCACATCCATGGCTGAGTCGGGTCGGTCTGAACTGCGGCGAACCATCCCCGATGCCGCCGCGATGCACCGCTTCGGTATCGGACTCGCGGCCACGCTGCGGGCCGGCGACCTGATCGTGCTCACCGGGCCGCTCGGCGCGGGCAAGACCACCCTCACCCGCGGCGTCGGCGAGGGGCTGCAGGTGCGTGGCGCCGTCACCAGCCCGACCTTCGTGCTCGCGCGCACGCATCCGAGCCTGGTTGGTGGCCCACCGTTCGTGCACGTCGACGCCTACCGCCTTAACAGCGCCATGGAGCTCGACGACCTCGACATCGACTTCGCCCACTCCATCGTGGTCGTTGAATGGGGTCGCGGCCTGCTCGACGGCATCACCGAGTCCTGGCTCGACATTGAAATCGAGCGACCGCAGGGCCGGTCTGACGCCATCAGCGAAGCGGATGCCGCGGTATCCGTTATCGATCTGGATCACGACCTCGACGAACCGCGCACCGTCACGTTGATCGGCCACGGGCCGCGCTGGACGGATGCGACCGACTTCGGGCAACTGCGACCGCGGCGCTGAGCCCCAGGCCGCTACTTCAGCAGCGCGACGTCCGAGACGAGTTCGATGTGTGCGAGCATCTTCGCCGCGGCCTCGTCGGCATCCTGCGAGCGGATGGCCGCCGTGATCGCTCGGTGCGACGCCAGGGACTGCTCGGGTCGTCCCGGCTGGGCGAGTGACTCGAGCCGCGTTTCGAGGATCATCTCGGCGATGAATGCCATCAGCTGGGCGAGCACGGGGGAGTGCGCAGCCGTCGTGACGGCTTGGTGGAAGAGCTCGTCGCCGTGCGACCCGCGGTCACCGACGGCGATTTCCTCGGCCATGACTCGGAGCGCATCCTCGATCGCGAGCAGGTCGGCATCCGTTCGGCGTTCCGCGGCGAGCTCGGCGAGTTTTACCTCGAGGGTGCTGCGGGCTTCCACGATCTCGGGGAGCCGGTTGCGATGTTCGCGGAGCCCACTGATCACCGTTGCGATGCTCGGACGGTGGACGAGAACGGCGCCGGTGCCGTGTTGAACGTCGATGACACCGAGCACTTCCAGGGCCACGAGGGCCTGGGCGAGGGTGGCGCGGGAGACACCGAGCCGTTCCGCGAGATCGCGTTCGGCGGGTAACAGGTCACCGGGGCCGAGGTGGGCGGACTCGATGTAGGCGAGAAGCTGGGCCACGAGCTGTTCGTAAAGGCGTGGTTTCGTGACGCGCATAAGCGGCTGGGGTATTGCGTCCCTCGTCATGTCTGCCTCCCTAAGATCTCTGGGCTCAACTTTACACGGCTCTTGACAAAGTCACCTACTGTCTAGGAGGCTAGTCCAGTGAGCCAATAGCCCACATTCATCTGAACCTATGGAGGAACAACGATGTCCGCTCCCGTTATCTCAATCATCATCCTGGCGGTGATGTTTCTGATCGCCACGCTTTTGCCCGTCAACATGGGTGCGCTGGCCTTCGTGGGTGCCTTTCTACTCGGTGCTGTCTTCCTCGGCATGGAGACCACCGATATTCTCGCCAACTTCCCGGGCGGGCTGTTCCTCACGCTCGTCGGCGTTACGTACCTGTTCGCGATTGCGCAGGGCAACGGCACGATCGACCTGCTGGTGCGCGGTGCAGTGCGGCTCGTCGGTGGTCGGGTGGCCCTCATCCCCTGGGTGATGTTCGTGATCACCGCCGTGATCACGGCCGTCGGTGCGCTGTCCCCGGCCGCGGTGGCCATCGTGGCGCCGATCGCGCTCGGCTTTGCCCGCAAGTACAAGATCAGCCCGCTGCTGATGGGCATGATGGTGATCCACGGCGCGCAGGGCGGCGGATTCTCGCCGATCGCCGTCTACGGCGTGATCGTGAACAGCCTCATCTCGACCACCGGGCTCGACGCGAGCCCGACAGCGGTGTTTCTGTCGAGCCTCATCTTCAACTTTCTGATCGCCGTCGTGCTGTTCATTGTGCTCGGTGGCCGAAACCTGATGTCGAGCCGGGTCGGACATTTCGTGGAGCAGGCCGCCGAAGCGCGCATGGCCGTGAGTGTCGGTGCGCGCGCCGGCGGTGATGTGGCGTTCAAGGGCTTCGGCTCCGGCATCTACGGCCCCCGCGACCCCGCAGGCGACGGAGTGCTGGCCACGGCCACCCGCGGAGAGCGCATTCCGCAGCTTGTGACGGTGGCCGGCCTCATCGCCCTCGCCGTGATCGCGCTCGGCTTCAAGGTTGACGTGGGCTTCGTTGCCATCACTATCGCCGTCATCCTCGCCCTCGTCTCGCCTGCGGCGCAGAAGGGCGCGGTCAACAAGATCAGCTGGTCCACCGTGCTGCTCATCTGCGGCATGCTCACTTTCGTCGGTGTTCTCGAAGAGGCAGGCACCATCGAATACGTGTCGGAAGCGGTGGCCAACCTCGGCATGCCCCTGCTTGCCGCACTCTTGATCTGCTACATCGGTGCCGTCGTCTCGGCCTTCGCCTCGTCAACGGCCATTTTGGCCGCGCTGATTCCGCTCGCCGTGCCGTTCCTCGCGACCGGGGAAATCAGCGCCATCGGCGTGATCTGCGCGCTCGCCGTCGCGTCGACCATCGTGGACGTGTCGCCGTTCTCGACCAATGGCGCGCTCGTGCTCGCCAACGCCCCCGACGACGTGGACAAGGACCGCTTCTACAAGCAGATCCTCGCCTACAGCGGAATCGTCGTTGTGGCCGGGCCGGCCATCGCCTGGGCGGTGCTCGTGCTGCCCGGGTGGCTGTAACCCGTCACCGACCCCACGCACCTCGAGAAAGGACCGATCATGAGTACCGAAACCGACACCCGTTCTGAAACCGACCGACAGGGCCCCCTCGCGGGCTACCTCGTTGTGGATCTCAGCCGCGCGCTCGCCGGTCCGCACGCGAGCATGATGCTCGCCGACCTCGGCGCACGCGTGATCAAGGTGGAGAATCCAGGCACGGGAGACGATACCCGCGGCTGGGGCCCGCCCTTTGTGGGCCCCGCGAACGATCCGCAATCCACGTACTTTCTCTCGTGCAACCGCAATAAAGAATCCATCGTCCTCGATCTGAAGAGTGACGACGGCCGGGAGGTGCTCAGCGAGCTGCTGCTGCGCGCGGACGTTGTGGTGGAGAATTTTCGTCCAGGGGTGCTCGACCGGCTCGGATTCTCGCCCGAGGCGATGCACGCTCTCAACCCGGCGCTGGTGATTCTCTCGATCACCGGTTTCGGCCACGACGGCCCGGAATCCAGTCGAAGCGGCTACGACCAGATTCTGCAGGGCGAGGCCGGCCTGATGTCCCTCACCGGCTCCGCCCCCGACGACCCGCAGCGTGTGGGCGTGCCGATCGCCGATCTGCTCTCGGGCATGTATGGCGCGTTCGGACTGCTCGCCGCGCTGCTTCAGCGCGAGCGCACCGGTCAGGGACAGATTGTGCGCACCTCGCTGCTCGCCGCACTGGTGGGAGTGCATGCCTTCCAAGGCACCCGCGCCACGGTGGCCGGCGAGGTGCCGGAGGCCCAGGGCAACCACCATCCGTCGATCGCTCCCTACGGGCTCTTTCCCTGCCGCGGCGGGAGCGTGCAGATCAGCATCGGCAGTGAGAAACTCTGGGCCACCTTCGCAGCCGAGTTCGGCCTCGATGCTGCGCAATCCGAGTGGGCCACCAACGCGCACCGTGTGCGCAATCGGGAGGGCCTCAAGGCTGCCATAGCGGATGCCTTCGCCAACTTCGATGCCGTGACTCTGCTGAAGAAACTGACCGACGCCGGAATCCCGGCCGGCAAGGTGCGTTCCCTGGATGAGGTCTATCAATGGGATCAGGTGCTCTCGCAGGGGCTGCTGATCGACGTTGAACACGAGGTGCTCGGCCGGATCAGCCTCCCCGGGCCTCCGCTTCGGTTCTTCGGACCCGCCGATACGGTCGAGACAACGCACACGATGCACTCCGCTCCGCCCGTGCTCGATCAGCACGGCAACGACATTCGCACCTGGCTCAACCGTTCACTGGAAGGTATCTCACTTTGATTTCTCAACCCGCGCTCGCAACTCGCCACCTCAATGCCACAGAGCTCATCGACGTGGTGCTCGATAACGGGTCCTTTACGAGCTGGGATCAGCCCGTGGTTGACCCCGACCCGAACGAGGCGTACCGGGCCGACCTCGTGAAGGCACGAGCGAAGAGCGGCACCGACGAGGCGGTGCTCACCGGCGAGGGGCTGATCCACGGACGCCGGGTGGCGATCGTCGTGAGCGAGTTCGCGTTTCTTGCCGGATCGATCGGGCTTTCTGCTGCTGACCGGATTGTGGACGCGATCGAACGGGCCACACGCGAGGGGTTGCCGGTCCTGGCCGGACCGGCATCCGGCGGTACCCGCATGCAGGAGGGCACGTTGGCCTTTTTGTCGATGGTGAAGATCACCGCCGCCGTGCGCGCGCACCGCGAGGCCGGGCATCCGTATCTGGTGTACCTGCGGCACCCCACCACGGGCGGGGTGATGGCCTCCTGGGGCTCACTCGGGCACGTGACGGTGGCCGAGCCGGGCGCGCTGCTCGGGTTTCTCGGCCCGCGGGTCTATGAGGCGCTGTACGGCAAGAAATTTCCGGAAAACGTGCAGGTCTCTGAAAACCTGTTCAACCAAGGGCTGATCGACGCCGTTGTGCCGCCGGAGCAGCTGCCGGAGATCGTGCACCGCGCCCTCACAATTCTCACCGACCGGGCCTCCATGCCGGTGGCGGCACCGGAGACCCTGAACGTGCGGCCGGCAGCGAGCGGCGCGTGGGCATCCATTCAGATTTCGCGCAACCCGCGGCGACCAGACCTGCGCCAGCTGCTCGCCTACGGCGCGCACGACGTGCTGCCGCTCAACGGCACGGGCGAGGGTGAGAAGGACCCGGGGCTCATGCTCGCCATGGCACGGTTCGGGCAGCAGAGCTGCATCGTGCTCGGGCACATCCGGGCGCGGCCTTCGCAAGACACCAGGATGGGCCCCGGATCGCTGCGGGAGGCCCGTCGCGGTATGCGCCTTGCGGAAGAACTCGGGCTTCCGCTGCTCACCGTGATCGACATCGCCGGGGCCGCGCTGTCGAAGGAGGCCGAGGAGGGCGGCATGGCCGGGGAAATCGCGCGCTCTTTGCACGAGCTGATCGGCCTGCGGTCGGCAACCGTGTCCGTGCTGCTCGGACAGGGTGCCGGCGGCGGGGCGCTCGCGCTGCTGCCCGCCGACCGTACGATCGCCGCCCAGCACTCCTGGCTGTCGCCGCTTCCTCCCGAAGGGGCAAGTGCCATCGTGCACCACAACACCGAGTTCGCACCGGCCATGTCGGAGGCTCAGGGCGTGAACGTGGCCTCGCTGTACGCCAATCGGATCGTCGACCACATCGTGGACGAGCGCCCCGACGCCGCCGACGAGGGACGGGCGTTCTGCCAGCGGCTGGCTGAAGCCATCGAATACGAGCTGTCCACGCTGTCCACGGTGCCCGTTGACGAGCTACTTCCGCGTCGCTTGGCCCGCTACCGTTCCCTCGGTCGCTGACTCTCGTCCTTTCGACGGATGATTTGACCCTCCAGCCGCAGCGGCCGACGCGCGCAGCGCCTGCCGCATCAAAGCTAGGCTGAGCGGGTGCTACTTGCCATCGATACCTCTGCCGGCACGAGTGTCGCCGTGGTCGACCTTGACCGCGGGATAATCGCCGAACGCGGCGAGGCTGACACCATGCGCCATGCCGAAATCGTCGGCCCGTTCATTCTCGACTGCCTCCTTGACGCGAAGATCACCCCGGCGGATCTCTCCGGCGTGGTCGGCGGCATGGGCCCGGGCCCGTTCACCGGCCTGCGCGTCGGCATCGCCTCGGCGCGCGTGTTCGCCCTCGGCGCCGGCAAGCCGCTCGTGCCGGTGATCAGCCACGACGCCATCGCCTACGGCCACTACCGTCGCGGCCACACCGGCCCGCTCGTCGTCGTCACCGACGCTCGCCGCCGCGAAATCTACTGGAGTGCTTACAGCGAAGCGGATGCCGTCGGCCTGCCCGTGCGCGTCGGCCTACCCGGACTCGCCAAACCGGCCGAACTCGACGAGCCCGCCTGGCAGCACGCGCTCTGGCCGCGCCTCGACGCCGCCACGGTGTCGGCCGGGGAACTCGGTCTGGTCGCCGAACTCAACTATGCCCATCGGCGCCCGTTCGCCGCGAACGAGCCGCTGTACCTGCGCTCACCCGACGTCACGCTCTCGAATGGACCCAAGCGGGTCAGCCGATGACGTGGCAGCTGCGCCGTGCGCACGAGGCAGACCTCGCGGCGATCATGCACCTCGAAACCAGTATCTTTGAAAACGATGCCTGGTCACAGCCGATGATGGCCCGGGATCTCGGCGACCCCGCCTGCTATTACCTTGTTGCTTTTCCCCCGGACGACCCGGATAATATCGAGGCCTACGCCGGACTGCTCGCCCCGCAGGGAGCCAGCGAGGGCGACATTCAGACCATCGCCGTCGCCGACTCGGCCCGCGGCCACGGCCTCGGACGCACCTTAATGCAGGCCCTCATCTCCGAGGCCCGCAAACGCGGCGCCCGGCTGGTGTTTCTCGAAGTGCGCGCCGACAACCCCAGCGCCCAGCGTCTCTACGATCGGCTCGGATTCGTGGAGGTCGGCGTGCGCCGCGGCTACTACCAGCCCGACAACGTCGACGCCATCGTCATGCGCCTGAATATTCCAGAATTGGAATCTATGCTCACCGCCCCAGAATCAGCCGTGCCCACCTCCGCGGAGAATCCGTGACCACCATGAACCGCACCGCCCTAAATCGATCAGAACCGCTCGTACTCGGCATCGAAACCTCCTGCGACGAGACCGGCATCGGCATCGTGCGCGGAACCACCCTGCTCTCCAACACCATCGCGAGCTCGATGGACGAACACGCCCGCTACGGCGGCGTCGTGCCCGAAATTGCCGCGCGAGCCCACCTCGATGAGCTCGTGCCGGCCATTGACGCGGCCGTCGCCGAGGCCGGCATTCGCTTGAGTGATCTCGATGCCATCGCCGTCACCTGCGGTCCGGGGCTCTCCGGAGCTCTCATGGTCGGGGTCGGCGCCGCCAAGGCGCTCGCCGTCGCTCTCGACAAACCGATTTACGCGGTCAACCACCTGGTCGGCCACGTCGGCGCCGACCTGCTGCGCGGCGCTTCCAATACCAACGACACCGAGCCACTCGAGTACCCGACGATCGCGCTGCTCGTGTCGGGCGGGCACACCTCGCTGCTGCTTGTGCGTGACCTGGTCAGCGACGTCGAGCTGCTCGGTGAGACCATCGACGACGCCGCCGGGGAGGCCTTCGACAAGGTCGCCCGGCTGCTCTCGCTGCCCTACCCCGGCGGGCCGCAGATCGACCGGGTCGCAGTCCTCGGCAACCCGAAGGCCATCCGCTTTCCGCGCGGACTCAGCCAGCCCAAGGACATGGCCGCGCACCGCTACGACTTCTCCTTCTCTGGCCTCAAGACCTCGGTCGCCCGCTTCGTCGAACAGCGCCAGGACGCCGGCGAGCCCGTGCCGACAGCCGACGTCGCGGCGAGCTTTCGCGAGGCGGTGGTCGACATTCTGCTCACCAAAGCTCTCGCTGCGTGCGCCGACCACGACGTGCCGCGGCTGCTGCTCGGCGGCGGCGTCATCGCCAACGCTCGACTGCGCCAGGTCGCCACCGAGAGAACGGATGCTGCCGGCGTTGTCCTGCGCATCCCGCCGCTCTCGCTCTGCACCGACAACGGCGCCATGATCGCCGCCCTCGGCGCGCAACTCATCATGGCCGGGCATGGGCCCTCGACCCTCGAATTCGGCGCCGATTCCACCCTGCCGGTCGGGCAGATCCAGGTTTGAGCAACGCCCAGTCGCCGGGTACCCGCTAACGGGATAATCTGGCAGGGCGAGCACCGAACGAAATTATGAAGGAGACCGCAGATGTCTGATCCCACCCAGCCCCCCGTCGAACCGACGAACAGCGGCCCGACGAACTCGAATCCGGCCGGTGCCAGCGTGCCCCCCGCCGCGCCCGCCTATCCAAGCTATCCGGCGGCGGGTACGCAGCCCCCCGCTTACGGCCAGGCTCCCGCGTATGGCCAGAATCCCGCGACCGGTCAGAACCCGTATGGCCAGCAGAACCCGCAGGACAAGTACAACGTTCTGTCGATCATCTCCCTCGTCACGTCGATCCTCGCGATCTCGATCGTGGGCATCATCACCGGCCACATCGCCCTGAGCCAGATCAAGAAGACCGGCGAAAAGGGCTACGGCGTCGCCCTCGGTGGTCTGATTGTCGGCTACCTCGGGTTCGTCGTGGGAATTTTGGTGCTCATTGGTTCCATCGGGCTGCTCGTCGGAATCGCCAACAGTGGTGTGAGCGAGCCCTACTAACCCCACCCGGTTCGCAGCACGAGGACAGCAATGAGTACACCGCACCAGGATTCCGACACGCATCGGGATTACACCCGTGACCCCGCGCCCCCGGGCGGCCAGCTCAGCTGGGAATCGACCGTCACTGCGCCCACCGAGTTCGTGCCGTACACGTACACCGAGGCGGAGGTGCGGCGCATCACCGGCCGTCGCCGACTCTCGGTCGCCTCCGTCGTCTGCGGGTTCATCGGGCTCGCGCTCGGCGTACTCGGAGTGTTCGGCCTGCCGGTCGCGCTCGTTGCGATCGTCCTCGCCTTGATTGCGCGCACCACCGAGCATCGGGCGCGTGCCCTCTGGAGCAGCGGCCTGGCGAGCGGCATCGTCGGGATTCTGCTCGCGGCTGGCTGGTTCGTCTACATCAGCCAGACCGTGCTGCCCCTGCTGGAGGCCGACCGTTAGCGCACGCGCTCCACGAGCAGCGCGACCCGATGTCCGGCCACCCGGGTCAAGATCAGCGTCGCGACTTCCGGCCCCTTGAGCTTCAACCGGGTGCGCAGCGTCGCGGGATCAACGTCGACGCCGCGCTTCTTGATCTCGAGCGTTCCGATGCGGCGCTCGAGCAGCGCGAGCCGCAGCTTCTTCTCGTCGAACGACAGCGTTTCGAGCACCCGAAAGGCGGTTGCGAACGGCGTCGGCGTCAGCGTGTCGTTGGTCAGGTAGGCGATTCCCTCGCTCAGCATGCTGGCCTTCATCGAGCGGGCCAGATCGCCGATCAGTCGCGCCCGAATGACCGCGCCGTCGGGTTCGTAGACGTAGTGACCGAGTTCGCCGACCGGCTCGTCTTCGCTGTCGGCATCGTTGCTCAGCTCCTGCACGCCATCCCGGGTCAGCAGCAACGCCGATCGACGGATGCCCGGGCGGGCGAGAGCGCCGAACCACAGTCCCATCTCCACCAGCTGGCCATCCACCGACACCCACTGGGCCTCCGCGTCGACCGGAATCTGGTCGCGATCATGGCCGGGACCGAGCTTCATGCCGAGCGGCAGCGTCGTTGCCAGCAGGTAGGCGAAGTCGAGGGGGGGGGAGTAATCTTCGGAGCGGGTGAGTCGCTTGGTGTTGCTGTGTCCGCCCGTGCGCCGGGCTGGATCGAGCCAGACCGCGTCGAAATCGGTCAGATCAACCGTCTCGGCGTCGGCCTGCAACGCGGAGGCATTGGGGAACGGGGCCAGGTTGTAGCTCGCAACCGTGGCCGTGACCTCGTCGGCGTCGACGGCCACGACCGGTAGATCCATCGCGGCGAGGGCCATCGCGTCGCCGCCGATGCCGCAGCCGAGGTCGGCGACCCGCGGCGCGCGGCCGAGGGCGGCTCCAAGCCCGGCGAATCGCCCGGCGTGCAGTGCGGCAACCCGCAACCGAGTCGCCTGTTCCAGACCGGCCTCGGTGAACAGCATCCGCTCGGCAAATTCTCCGAACTTGGCCACGGCTTTCGCCCGCAGTCGCGACTGGCTCAACACGGCCGACACGAGCCCGGGGGCGTGCCCGGCCTTGCGCAGCTCGCTCACGAGCTTCAGCACATCACCGTTTGCCTCGTAGGGCGGCAGGGAATCCAGCAGCCGTAAACTCGCGGGGGAGAGCAGCTCAACGAGCTCGGTTCGATCCATTCTGTAACGGTACCAAACGGCCCGATCTGGCACTCACGTTGCGCGAGTGCCAGCATCCCCCCTAAACTTCACTTGGCACTCTCGCTGTGAGTCTGCTAACCCAAGTCTTAGAAAGAGGTCAACCGTGTCGGTCTCCATCAAGCCGCTCGAGGATCGCATCGTCATCAAGCAGGTCGACGCAGAGCAGACCACCGCATCAGGTCTGGTCATTCCTGACACCGCGAAGGAAAAGCCCCAGGAGGGCGAAGTTGTTGCAGTCGGCCCCGGCCGCATTGACGACAACGGCAACCGCGTTCCCCTCGACATCGCCGTCGGCGACAAGGTCATCTACTCCAAGTACGGCGGAACCGAGGTCAAGTTCGGCGGCGATGACCTTCTGGTCCTCTCCGCTCGCGACGTCCTCGCTGTGGTCGTGCGCTAAGTAGGTTTCATCACTACCTAGCCTTCAGACTGAAATTGGTCTTTAGACTGAAACTCCCGGATGGCCTGGCCATTCGGGAGTTTTTGTTTGCGCAGTTAGTGTCTCGGTAGGGAGAATATTTATGACGGATGCCGCCGCACCGGCCGATTCGGCCGCTCGCGCCACCCACCGCACCGGCCTCGTCTTCGGCGGCCTGGCCTATGGCCTCTGGGGCGTGCTGCCGCTCTACTTTCTGCTACTCATCCCCTCCGGCGCCTTCGAAATCGTGGCCTGGCGGGTGCTGTTCTCCCTCGTTTTCTGCGCCCTGATCATTACCGTGACCCGCACCTGGACCGTGCTCGGGCGTGCGTTCAAGCAGCCGCGTCTGGTTTGGACCATGGGCCTGGCCGGTGCGTTCATCTTCGTCAACTGGCAGACCTACGTGATCGCCGCGACCACCGGGCACGTCGTCGAAGCAGCCCTCGGCTACTTCATCAACCCGATCGTCACGGTGCTTCTGGGCGTCTTCGTGCTGCGCGAACGGTTGCGCCGCCTGCAGTGGGTGGCCATCGGCATCAGTTTTATCGCCGTGATCGTGCTGGCGGTCGGCTACGGCTCGCTGCCGTGGATCTCGCTCATCCTCGCGTTCTCCTTCGGCTTCTACGGGCTGATCAAGAAGCGCGTCGGCCCGAACGTCGACGCCGTCACCGGCCTCACCCTCGAAACGGCCTGGCTGGCCCCGGTCGCCATCATTCAGCTTCTGGTCGTTTCCGGCATGTCCGGCCTCACCTTCGGCACCGTCTCCGGCTGGCACACGGCTGGTCTGCTCGCGGCCGGGGTCATTACCGCTGTTCCCCTGCTGCTCTTCGCCGCCGCCGCCCGGCGCCTGCCGCTGACGGTACTCGGACTCATTCAGTTCGTCGCGCCGGTCATTCAATTTCTCGTCGGCGTAGTCCTTCTGAAAGAGGCGATGCCGCTCGAACGCTGGGCCGGATTCGCCCTGGTCTGGGTGGCCTTGATCATACTGATGGTCGATATGGTCGCCTCCGGCCGCGGACCCCGTCGCAGCTCGCTTGAGCCTGCCTAATACCGTCCGACTTGGCTCCGAACCCCCGTCCGGCCCAGCCGATACGCTGAACCGACACGTCACCTCAGCTCGTACCAAAGGATTTTAGATGCCCCGTCGCACGCTCACCGTCGTCGTTCTGCTCGGCGCCCTGGCCCTCACCGGCTGCACCAGCACGACCCCGGCCGCGCCGAGCACGACCCCGGCCGCGGTCGTCACGGCCGCTCCGAGCGGTGACGGAACCTTGAGCATCGGCACCCTCTTTCCCACCACCGGGGACAATGCTGCGAGCGGCGCAGCGCAGGTGGCAGGCACCGAGCTCGCCCTGCGCGACATCCTGGCCGAGCAGGCGACGCCGACGCAGCCGATCCAACTCGTGCATCGCAACTCGGCCGGTGACCTCGCCGCCGCCTACGCCGACCTCGCCGCTCGCGGCGTTGACCTGGTCTTGTGGGACGCGACGACCGCGCTGCCAGCGGATGCGCACAGCTCCGTTGGCAGCGCCGCTCTGGTATCACTGGGTGACTTCGCCAACGGTGGCACACCGCTCGCCGCAGACGAGACATTCACCGCGCATCTGAAGACCGCCGACCCGGGACTAAACGCCACCGCTGGCGGCGCGGAGGCCTACGACGGCCTGATCACGGCTGCCCTGGCCGCCGTGATCACCGGGGACGACGGCGGCGCATCGCTCGATGCCGGCTGGCCGCAGGTGATTTCGGGAACGGCCGTCTGCCTCTCCTGGGGCGAGTGCGTGTATGCGCTGGGGCAGGAGCAAACCATTGATTATCAGGGTGTGACCGGTCGCCGTTCGTAACGATTTGATCGCTTTACCCGGTTGTAACACGCACAGGTAGGTTTCTGTGCCGTTGATTGCCTAATCTGTCACCACGGCAGTCAATCGGCTGACCAGACTTACCTCTCGTTATCTATCAAGGAGCAACATGAGCGTATTCGCGAAGGCCTCCGCCTCCCGCTCCGTTCGTACCCTCGTTACCGGTGTCGCGCTCGTCGGCGTGAGCGCACTTCTGCTCACCGGCTGCAGCAACGACGCTGTTACGGCACCCAGTGATTCTGCGGCGCCGTCTGCGGATGCCGCAGACTTCAATACGGTTGAGGCCGGTGACCGCGACCTGACGCTGAAGATCGGCACCGCCCTTCCGCAGAGTGGTGGACTGGCGTTCCTCGGCCCGCCCGAAGAAGCCGGTGTACAGCTGGCTGTCAACGACATCAACGCGGCCGGCCTCGGCATTACCGTCGAAGCCATCTTCCGCGACTCGGGTGACACCACGACCGACACCGCCACCGTTTCGGTGACCGACCTGCTGTCGCAGGACGTCTCGGCGATCGTCGGTGCGGCCTCTTCTGGTGTCTCCAAAACCATAATCGACCAGATCACCGGCGCCGGCGTAGTGCAGTTCTCCCCGGCCAACACCTCGGACGCCTTCACGACCTACGACGACAACGGTCTGTACTGGCGTACGGCTCCGTCTGACGTTCTGCAGGGCGAAGTGCTCGGCACCCAGATCGCTGACGATGGCAACGCCACCCTCGGCCTGATCGTGCTGAACGATGCCTATGGAACCGGCCTCGCCAAGTACACCAGCGACGCGTTCACCGCTGCCGGCGGCGAGGTCGTTGCGGAGGTACTCTTCAACGAGGGCGATTCCAACTTCGCCTCGCAGATCGCCGAAGTGACCGCGGCAGATCCCGACGCGATCGCGCTTGTCACGTTCGACCAGGCCAAGGTCATCGTCCCGGCGCTCGTCGGTTCCGGTTTCCCCGGCGACAAGCTGTACTTCGTCGACGGAAACGTCGCCGACTATAGCGCCGACTTCGCAGCCGGCCTCATCGAGGGCTCCAAGGGCACGTTGCCCGGCCTCGACACCGCCTCGCTCGGTGACTTCACCACCCGCCTCCTCGAAGTAGACCCGACGCTGACCGACTACAGCTACGCTGCCGAGTCCTACGACGCCGTGATCCTGATCGCCCTGGCCGCCTATGCGGGCAACGACGTGTCGGGTGAACCTATCGCGAGCTACCTGCGTCAGGTCTCCGGCGGAACCGGTGATGGCACCAAGGTCACCGACTTCGCCGAGGCTGCTGCAGCCTTGAAAGCTGGCGATCAGGTCGATTACGACGGCTTCTCCGGCCCGATCACGTTCGACGAGAACGGCGACCCGACCGGCGCTAGCATCGGCATCTACGAGTTCGATGCTGGCAACAAGTACACCCGCATCAACTAGCTCCACCGTTTAGCTGAATGATTGAAGGGCCCCGGCTTCGGTCGGGGCCCTTCTGCGTACCGCGTTGATTCACGCGAGCGGATGCGGCGACCCGGCCGTCAGCATCCGCTCAGCAAGCCCACACACAGAAGCGGCGCCCGAGAGAGTCTCGGACGCCGCCACGGGCTGGTACGGGTTATTTCGGGAGCTAATCCTGCCCGAGGGTGCCCAGGTAGAGGCCGATCACCTTGGGGTCGTTCAAAAGCTCACGTCCGGTGCCGGTGTACGCGTCCCGGCCCTGGTCAAGCACATAGCCGCGGTCGCAGATCTGCAGGCAGCGGCGGGCGTTCTGCTCGACCATGATCGTGGTCACTCCGGCCTTGTTGATCTCCTTCACCCGCAGAAAGGCTTCATCCTGGCGCACCGGGGACAGCCCGGCACTCGGCTCGTCGAGGAGCAGCACGTGCGGGCCCATCATGAGCGCGCGGCTCATGGCGACCATCTGTCGTTCGCCGCCGGAGAGCGAACCGGCGCGCTGGGACATCCGCTTGCCGAGCTCTGGAAAGATCTCGGTGACGAACTCCAAGCGTTCCACGAGCCCCTTGGGCTTGAGAAAGATGCCCATTTCGAGGTTCTCTCGAATGGTCAGGGTGGGAAAGACGTTGTTGTTCTGCGGTACGAAACCCACACCCTGTGCGACCAGCTTGTTGGCCTTGAGGTTGGTGATGTTGTTGCCGCGGAGCAGAATTTCGCCCTCGCGTACCTTGACCAGCCCGAAGATCGACTTGAGCAGCGTGGACTTGCCGGCGCCATTCGGGCCGATGATGCCGATCAGTTCGCCTTCGTAGGCGGTGAGCGAGCAGGAATTGAGAATGTTCACGCCGGTCACATACCCCGCGGTCACGTTCTTGACCGCGACGACCGCTTCCCGAGTCTCGGCCGGTGCTGGCGGGGCCAGCGGATTAGCGTTCGTCATCGAGCAACTCCTTTATGGCTGAGACGTTTTCGGCTTCGGCGGCCTGGTCTTCGCCGATGTCTTCGTCGTGGTGCTGCCCGAGATAGGCGTCGATCACGGCCGGGTTTCTCATGACCTCGTGCGGGTCGCCCTCGGCGACCACCTGGCCCTCGGCCATCACGATGACCCAGTCGGCGATGTGCCGCACCATGTGCATGTCGTGCTCCACGAACAGAACGGTCATGCCCTGGGACTTGAGGTTCAAAATATGGTCGAGCAGCGACTGGGTCAGTGCCGGGTTTACGCCGGCCATTGGCTCGTCGAGCATTACCAGGGTCGGGTCGCTCATCAGCGCTCTGGCCATTTCGAGCAGCTTGCGCTGCCCGCCGGAGAGGCTCGCCGCGTAGTCGTCCTTCTTGGTATCGAGCTTGAACCGGGTGAGCAGATCGAGTGCTTTGGCCCGGTTCTCCTCCTCCTGGTTGCGCCAAAGAAACGGCATCAGCGCGCGGAACATATTCTCGCCGGTCTGGCCCTTGGCGCCGAGCAGCATATTGTCCATGACGGTCAACAGCCCCAGGGCCTTGGTGAGCTGGAACGTGCGAATCTGGCCCATGCGGGCGACCCGGTAGGCGGGAACGCCGGCCAGGGAGCGGCCGTCGAAGGTCCATTTGCCGGCGTCGGGCTTGTCGAAACCGGTCAGCAGGTTGAACAGGGTGGTCTTGCCGGCACCATTGGGGCCGATCAGCGCGGTGATGGCGCCGCGCGGAACTTCGACGTGGTTGACATTCACCGCGGTCAGGCCGCCGAAGGTGCGGCGCACGCCGTCGACGACGAGAATCGGGTCGACCTTGCGGCAGCCCGGTTCGGCCTCGCCGATGTGCAGGCCGGTCGTTTTGATCGGCTTCTGGGTGGGAACGGGCGGCTCGAGCGGAGCGGCCGAAACAGCGTTATCGGACAAAAGCCAACTCCTTCTTATTGCCGAAGATGCCTTGCGGTCTAAAGATCACGATTAACATAATCGCGAGTCCCACCAGGATGAAGCGCAGCTGGCCGCCCTGAATGGCCGTCATGAACGGCAGCCAGCCGGCCTCGACGGCCCGGGAGATGAAGCCGGAGAAGAACGACAGCAGCACCCAGAAGATCATCGAACCGATGATCGGGCCGAGCACCGTCGCAGCCCCGCCGAGCAGCAGGATGGCGTAGATGAAGAAGGTCAGCGTGGTCTGATAGTTCGACGGCACGACCGCTCGGGGCAGGGCGAAGATCATGCCGGCGATGGTGCCGAGTACTCCACCGAAAATGAGCGACTGCATTTTGTAGGCGTACACGTTCTTGCCGAGCGCACGCACGGCGTCTTCGTCTTCGCGGATGCCCTTGATCACTCGGCCCCACGGGCTGCGCATGATCTGCCAGACGAACAGCGCCGCGAGAATCACGATCGACCAGGCGACGATGCGCAGCCAGGTGTCGTAGGCGTTGTTCTCAAACGGCCCGAATCCGTAGCTGCCCTCGGCAAGCGGGTTGAGCGCCGCGAACTCGTTCTTGTAACCGCTCAGGCCGTTGGCCGACCCGGTCACTGCGGCGAAGGTGTTCGTAGTGAACAGCAGCCGCACAATCTCGGCGGCGGCGATCGTGACGATCGCGAGGTAGTCAGCGCGCAGTCGCAGTGTCGGAATACCCAAAATCAAGGCGAAAATAACGGATGCTCCCACCCCCACCAAAAAGGCGCCCCAGACGGGAAAACCGAAGGTCAGGATGGAAATGGCGTAACCATAGGCGCCGAGGGCCATGAAGCCGGCCTGGCCAAAGTTCAGCAGGCCGGTGTAGCCGAAGTGCACGGCGAGCCCGAGGGCGGCGAGTGCGTAAGCGGCAGTGGTCGGGCTAATCAGCTCGACGGCTGCGTTGCCAAAGATTGCTCCCCAGTCCATGTGAACCCCTAACCAATTCTCTCTTTACGACCCAGAATGCCTTGCGGTCGAAACAGCAGCACCAGGATCAAAATAACAAGGGCGCCGACAATCTTCATGTCGGACGGAAGCCAGAGCGTTGACAGCTCAACGAAGAGCCCAACGATGAGGGAACCGACGAGGGCTCCAAAGGCGGTACCGAGACCACCCAGGGTGACGGCCGCGAAGACGAGCAGCAACATTTGAAAGCCCATGTCCCAGCTGACCCCCGGGCGGAAGTAGGCCCAGAGCACCCCGCTGAGCCCGGCCAGTGCTGCCCCGACCACCCAGACGATGCGAATGACGTTGTCGACGTCGATGCCGCTGGCCGAAGCCAGGCTGGGATTGTCGGAGACGGCACGGGTGGCTTTGCCGATGCGGGTGCGCAGCAGAAAGTAGGCCACGGCGAGCAACACCACGATGCTGATGCCCATGCTCGCGAGGTCGATCGGGGAGAGCGAGATCGGGCCGAACTTGAGGTCCGCCATGCCCGCGCCGGGCAGCTGACTCGTGCTGCCGCCGAAGAAATACTGGTACAGGTAGCGCAGCGCCAGCGAGAGTCCGATGCTCACGATCATGAGGGGGATCACCGCCACGCCTTTACGGCGCAACGGTTTCCAGAGCACCGCATCCAGGCTGAATCCGAGCGCGCCGCTCAACGCAATGGCGATGAGAATGGCGAGCCAGATCGGCAATCCGAAGTTGACCGAGAACACCAGCGTCATCAGCGCACCGAAGGTGATCAGCTCGGCGTGCGCGAAGTTGCTCAGCCCAGTTGTGCCGAAGATCAGCGACACGCCAATCGCCGCGAGGGCGAGCAGCAGACCAAAGTTCAGGCCGTTGAAGAACCGGTTCACAAACTGGTCGAAGAAGCTCACCGTATTGCGGACGCCTTCGCCGAGGAAGAAGTTGACCGAGCGACGGTCGGTCAGCCCGAACTCCGTTTCGATCACATTGCTGCCCTCGGTGACGACGACGCCCTCCGGAAGGGTTTCTTCGTCAAGGGTGACCTCATAGGTACTCTTTTCGGGAACCCCGATGGCCCATCGGCCATCAGCATCCGTTACCGTGTCGGCCTCGTAGCCGTTGCCGGACACGGCGATCGCTACGTCGCCGAGGGCTTCCCCGTCGAATTGCACGTTGCCGGAGATCGTGAAATCGAACTCGGTGCCGACCTCGTCGGCGTGCGCGCTGCCCGCCGAGAAGGTGGCCATGGTGAGGGCCGCGAGAAGTGTCACAAACAGGATCACGAGCATCCTGGGAACGTATCTCTGAGCCGTATGTGTGGGCTGCACGGGACCTCCATGTTGGTGCCGACCGATGGGTAACCGGGCGGGCGCCGGGTGACTAATGCCAACTTCTCTGTTGAGAGTATTTGCCGATTATGTCCTATATGTTTCGAAACTCCGCACCGGCTGGCCAATGGTGTGCGGAATGTGATGAGCCCAAACACGCTTAACATTGAAGGACCGGTCTATTCCCTTCACGTCCCGTGGGGTGGTATCGCGATTTTCCGGACAATTTTCAGTTTTTCAGCTACAGGTAAGGGGTTTCATGGATCAGCCAGATCCGTTCGGATTCACCGGACTCACCTACGACGACGTGCTGCTCCTGCCGGGGCACACCGACGTCATTCCGAGCGAGGCGGTCACCAAATCCCGGTTGACCCGGCGCATTGATGTGTCGCTACCGCTGCTCTCCAGCGCCATGGACACCGTGACCGAGACCCGCATGGCGATCGCCATGGCCCGTGAGGGTGGCCTCGGAATTCTGCACCGCAACCTGTCGATCGGGGATCAGGCCGAACAGGTCGACCTGGTCAAGCGCAGCGAATCCGGCATGATCACCAACCCGGTCACCACTTCGCCCGACGCCACCGTCGCCGAGGTTGATGCCCTGTGCGGCCAGTTCCGCGTGAGCGGGCTGCCGGTCGTCGACAGTGACGGCATCCTGGTGGGAATCATCACCAACCGCGACATGCGCTTCGTGCCGCATGCCAAGAAGGCCCTCACCCGGGTGCGCGAGGTCATGACGACCTCCCCGCTGATCACCGGCAAGGTCGGGATGGCTCCCGAAGACGCCCTCGCGATCTTTGCCAAGCACAAGATCGAAAAGCTGCCACTGATCGACGTCAACGGCAAGCTCACCGGCCTGATCACCGTGAAAGACTTCGACAAGAGCGAGGAATATCCCCTCGCCACCAAGGACGACGCCGGACGCCTGCGCGTCGGCGCGGCGATCGGCTTCTTCGGTGATGCCTGGCAGCGCGCGACCGCTCTGCTCGAATCCGGGGTGGACGTGCTCGTGGTCGACACCGCCAACGGCGACAGCGCCGGCGTGCTCGACATCATTCGTCGTCTGAAGTCGGACAAGGCCTTCGCTGACGTCGATGTGATCGGTGGAAACGTCGCCACCCGCTCGGGCGCCCAGGCGCTCATCGACGCGGGTGCCGACGCCATCAAGGTCGGCGTGGGCCCCGGCTCGATCTGCACCACCCGCATCGTGGCCGGTGTCGGCGTGCCCCAGATCACCGCCGTGTATCAGGCCTCGCTGGCCGCGCGCGAAACCGGTATTCCGGTCATCGCCGATGGTGGCCTGCAGTATTCCGGTGACATCGCCAAGGCCCTCGTGGCCGGCGCCGACACCGTCATGCTCGGTTCCCTGCTCGCCGGTTGCACGGAAAGTCCCGGTGAACTCGTGTTCGTCAACGGCAAGCAGTTCAAGACGTATCGCGGCATGGGCTCGCTCGGCGCGTTGCAGACTCGCGGGTCGAAGACGTCGTACTCGAAGGACCGCTACTTTCAGAGCGATGTTCCGAGCGACGAGAAGCTGATCCCCGAAGGTATTGAGGGGCAGGTGCCGTTCCGTGGCCCGCTCGCCGCGGTGGCCTACCAGCTCATCGGCGGCCTGCGCCAGTCCATGTTCTATGTGGGCGCGCGCACGATCACCGAGCTCAAGCAGAAGGGCAAGTTCGTGCGTATCACCCCGGCCGGGCTCAAGGAATCGCACCCGCACGACGTGCAGATCGTGGTCGAGGCTCCGAACTACCGTCGGTAGTTCCGGCCCGGGCCGCCGCTCGCGTTGTCTAGGCGGCCCGCGCTGGCGGCCTGCGGATGCCGGGTGACGGCATCCGCTGGAAAAGGGGATGCCGGTGGCTTCCTCTAAACTGGAATCATGGAAATCGAGATCGGCCGCTCCAAGCGCGCTCGCCGCGTGTACGCCTTTGACGACATCGCGGTGGTGCCCAGTCGGCGCACCCGCGATCCGGAGGACGTGTCGGTCGGCTGGACCATCGACGCTTACCAGTTCGCCATTCCGGTGCTGGCTGCGCCGATGGACTCCGTCGTCTCGCCCACCACGGCCATCATGATGGGCCAGCTCGGCGGCGTTGGCGTGCTCGACCTCGAGGGGCTGTGGACCCGGCATGAGAACCCCGAGCCGTTGCTCGCCGAAATTCGCAGCCTGCCCGCCGATAAGGCGACCGCGCGCATGCAGGAGATGTACTCCGCCCCGATCCAGCCGGAGCTTGTCACCGCGCGCCTGGCCGAGATTCGGGCCGGCGGAGTCACCGTGGCCGGGGCTCTCTCGCCCCAGCGCACCCAGGAACTCTACGAAACCGTCGTTGCCGCCGGCGTCGACCTGTTCGTCATCCGCGGCACCACGGTCTCGGCCGAGCACGTCTCGCAGAACCAGGAACCGCTCAACCTCAAGAAGTTCATCTACGAGCTCGACGTTCCCGTCATCGTCGGCGGCGCTGCCACCTACACGGCGGCCCTGCACCTCATGCGCACGGGAGCCGCGGGCGTTCTGGTCGGTTTCGGCGGGGGCGCTGCGTCGACCACCCGCGCGACCCTGGGCATCCACGCCCCGATGGCCACAGCCGTAGCGGATGTCGCAGGCGCGCGCCGCGACTACATGGACGAGTCCGGCGGGCGTTACGTGCACGTCATCGCCGACGGAGGGCTGGGCACCTCGGGCGACATCGTCAAGGCGATCGCCTGCGGCGCCGACGCCGTCATGCTCGGCACAGCGCTCGCCCGGGCAACGGATGCTCCCGGCGGCGGATTCCACTGGGGCGCCGAGGCGCACCATCCGCAGCTGCCGCGCGGCAAGCGCGTCGAGGTCGGCACCGTCGCGCCGCTCGAGGAGATCCTCTACGGTCCGGCTCCGGTCGCCGACGGCACCGCCAACCTGATCGGCGCGCTGCGTCGGTCGATGGCTACCACCGGTTACTCCGATCTCAAAGAATTTCAACGGGTTGAAGTGGTTGTCGCGCCGTACCGAGTGAACTAACGTCAGCTTAAATCAATATCGGTGAGAACTGGCGTCGGTTTAGATCAACACCGAAGTCAGCTCGTTCCGCCGGTACCCAGATTCACCCGCCACAATTCAGTACTGCAACAGCGTTGTTGCAACACGCCGCTTGAATTTGAACACGGAGTCTGAACAGGAGTAGTCATGGCCCCCCACAATTCGGTACCGCACATTTCAGCAGGGACTAATTCAGCAGTCACTAATTCAGTGACGCGATCCTCGAGATTAGGGCCGGAGGAGCGCGAGGCGGCCCTGGCCAAGCTCAAAGACAAAGAGCTCGACATTCTCGTGGTCGGCGGCGGAATCGTCGGTGCCGGGGCCGCTCTCGATGCCGTCACGCGCGGGTTGAGCGTCGGCATTCTGGAGGCGCGGGACTGGGCCTCAGGCACATCGAGCCGGTCGTCCAAGCTCGTGCACGGCGGCATCCGCTATCTGGAGCAGCTGGACTTTCGTCTGGTGCGGGAGGCGCTCACCGAGCGGGGCCTGCTGTTGCAGCGCATCGCGCCGCACCTCGTGAAGCCGGTGCGGTTCCTGTATCCCCTCAAGAAACGCTTCACCGAACGGTTCTACATCGGCGCCGGAATGCTGCTGTACGACATCTTCTCGTACACCGGGGGGCGCCCGCCCGGGGTGCCGCATCACCGCCACCTGTCGAAGAGTCAGGTGCAGAAGCTCATCCCGAGCCTGACCAACAACGCCCTGGTCGGCGGCATTACCTACTACGACGCCCAGGTCGACGACGCTCGCTACGTGTCCTCGCTTGTACGCACCGCCTCGTTCTACGGCGCGCACGCCGCCAGCCGCGTGCGGGTCGAGGGATTCATCAAGGTGGGGGAGCGCGTCGTCGGCGTGCACGCCCACGACCTGCAGACCGGCGAACGCTTCGATGTGCGGGCCAAACAGGTCGTGAATGCGACCGGCGTCTGGACCGACGACACCCAGCGCATGGTCGGCGAACGCGGCACCTTCAAGGTGCGGGCGTCGAAGGGCGTGCACCTCGTGGTGCCGCGCGACCGGTTCCAGAGCGCGATGGGTCTGCTGCTGCGCACCGAGAAGAGCGTACTGTTTGTGATTCCGTGGGGCCGACACTGGCTCATCGGCACGACCGACACCGACTGGTACCTCGACAAGGCGCACCCGGCCGCGACGGCCGCCGATATCGACTATATCCTCGAGCACATCAACTCCGTGCTGAGCGTTCCGCTCACCCGGGAAGATGTCGAGGGCGTCTACGCCGGGCTGCGTCCGCTGCTGGCCGGCGAGAGTGACGAGACCTCCAAGCTCTCCCGCGAACACCTCGTCGGGCATTCCGTTCCCGGCCTCGTCGTCATCGCCGGCGGCAAGTGGACCACCTACCGCATCATGGCCAAAGATGCAGTGGATGCTGCGGTGTCCGCTCTCGACGGGCGCATTCCCGCGTCGGCGACCCACGACATCCCCTTGCTGGGGGCCGAGGGATACCAAGCCGCCTGGAACAAGCGCGGCAAGATCGCCAGGGCGTTCGGCCTGCACACCGTGCGCGTCGAACACCTGCTCAACCGGTACGGCACCCTCACCGACGAGCTGCTCGACCTCATTCGCGCCACCCCGGCGCTCGCCGAACCGTTGCCCGGCGCCGACGACTACATCGGCGCCGAAGTGGTCTACGCGGCCTCGCACGAGGGGGCGCTGCACCTCGAAGACGTACTGGCTCGGCGTACCCGCATCTCGATCGAGGCGTGGGATCGCGGGGTGTCGGCTGCGCCGGTCGCCGCAGCGCTCATGGCCGGCGTGCTCGGCTGGGACCAGGAGCGCATCGACCGTGAGGTCGGCTTCTACCTCACCCGGGTCGCCGCCGAGCGTGCTTCGCAGGAGCAACCGGACGACGAGTCCGCCGACCGGGTACGCCTGGAAGCCCCCGACATCGTCGTGACCACCTAGCGCGCGGCTGCGGCGCTCCGCGCCTGGCACCCGGCTCGGGCGCAGTCGTGCGGGTGGTGCCGAGCGCGCTGGAGCAAAAGCGGCTCCGGTAGAATGGGGGAACTGCCCTTATAGCTCAGGAGTCATGACAATGGTTGATGTTCGGCGGGTCAAACTTCCCGGCGTGGGTGTATTGCACACCTTTATCACAGATGACGGTGGCAAGGTCGGCGTCATCGCCCACCGATCCGGCCACAGCGATCTCATCACCTTTGCCGATGATGAAGGCGGCCCCGACGCGAGCAAGGTCTCGCTGAGGCTCAACGAAGACGAGGCGCACACCCTCGCCGAGTTGCTCGGCGGCACCCAGATCACCGAGTCGCTCAGCGCCCTCGACCAGATCCCTGGCCTCAGCATCGATTGGTTCACCGTCGACTACGAAGACCACATCGCCGGCCAGGCCCTCGGCAATCCGGCCGACCGCGGCATTGCGGGTCTCACTGTTGTCGCCGTCGTGCGCGGTGAATCCGCCAACCCGGCCCCCGCCGCCGACTTCAAGGTCTTCCCCGGTGACACCCTCGTCGTCGCCGGCTCGCCGGAAAAGGTCGTCAAGGCCTTCGCGTTCTTTCGTACCGGTGAAGTGAAGGCGAAGACCGTCGACGCTCCACCCGGGGGGTAAGCGATGCACGTGGGAGAAGACCTCCTCGTTCTCGGCATCCTGCTCGTCGTCGCCTACGTTCTTGGCCGCCTGGGCAAGGTGATCGGGCTCCCCACCATCCCGATCTACATGATCGTGGGCGTGCTCGCCAGTCCCAACACCGACTTCTTCCCCCTCGACTTCCAATCCGGCGATATCGAACTCATCGCCGTGTTCGGCCTGATCCTGCTGCTCTTCAGCCTCGGCCTCGAATTCGACCAGGAAGAATTCTTCGGCAACGCCAAGACGCTGATCATCTCCGGCGGTTCCTGGGTGCTCATCAACATGGGCGCGGGTTTCATCTTCGGCATGCTCGTGGGCTGGGGCCCTCGCGAAGCCCTCGTCATCGCCGGTATGACCGGCACGTCGTCGAGCGCGATCATCACCAAACTGCTCATCGAACTGCGCCGCCTGGCCAACAAAGAGACACCGATGATCCTCGGCGTGACCGTCGTGGGTGACATCTTCATCGCGATCTACCTCTCCATCGTCTCCGTCGTGCTCAGCGGCAAAACCGAGATCTGGCCGATCGTGTTGCAGCTGTCCATCGCGTTCCTCTTTCTCGTCGCGATGTTCTCTCTCGCCCGCTGGGGCGGCCGGGTGGTGTCGCGTCTCATGCGCACCAAGGACGACGAACTGTTTACCATTTTGTTCTTCGGCCTGGTCGTGCTGTTCGCCGGCATCGGCGAGATCATCGGCGTGACGGATGCCATCGGCGCGTTCCTGATCGGCGTCGTGCTCGGCGCGAGCAGCTACCGCGCCAAGATCGAACGTGTCGCCGTGCCCCTCCGCGATATCTTCGCGGCGTTCTTCTTTCTCAACTTCGGCCTCGCCCTCGATATCGCCCAGTTCGGTTCGGTGATCGGTGTGGTGTTCATCGCCATCGGGATGACCTTTGTGCTCAGTCTGCTCTCGGGCGCGCTGCTGGCCTGGCTGCACAAAATGGGGCCACGCGAAGCCCTCAATACGGCCGCGATCTTCGTCAACCGCGGCGAGTTCACCTTGATTCTGGCGACCCTGTCGGTGTCGGCCGGGCTCGACCCGCGCCTGCAACCGTTCGCCGGCCTGTACGTGCTCTCCATGGCCATCCTCGGCCCGCTGTTCGCGGCGAATTCGGAGAAGATCGGGTCGGCACTGCGCCGGCGCGTGCCGGCATCCGTTTCGCCACAGGCATCGCGCAATCCGATGCGTGACGAGGAGATCGCCCTCGTCGAGGCGGCGACGGCGGCCCAGGCCACGGACGCCGACGAGCACACCCGGCGGGCAGCCAAACGTGACTCGGTCAATTCCCAAGCGACGGAAGCTACGGTTACCCAAGCGAAACGCTTAGATTCAATGGCCGATTTCGCGCTCGGCCAGCACTCCCCAGATCCCGATGATGACGCCGACAGACCGGCACGCAAACCCGGGCGAGAAACCCACACAGGTGACTATTCGTGATCAAAATGATGCTGCGCCCCCGCTGGGTGCTCGCGCTGCTGCTGGCCCTCGGCGTCGCAGCAGGCTTCGCCCTGCTCGGACACTGGCAGCTGGAGCGCGCCATTGAATCCGGCGTGGTCGTGGAGCGCAGCACTGAGCAGGTCAAACCGCTCGCCGAGGTCGTGCAGCCCGACGGTACGGTGACGCAGATCGCGACCGGCCAAATGGTCACGACGACGGGCTCCTGGGTGCCCGGCGATGAGCAGCTCATCACCACGCGCCTCAACGGCGGCATCGATGGTTTCTGGGTGGTCAGCCATTTTCAAACGGATGCTGCCGCCAGCGTCGCCGTCGCGCGCGGCTGGGCTCCCGACCGGGCCACCGCCCAGTCGGTCATCGAGGTATTGGCGACGGAACCGTCGAACGCTCCCGTCACGCTGACCGGACGCTTTCTCACCGGGGAGGCCCCGGAGTTGCCCGACCCGGAGGGCGACTCGATGGAAATGACTAAGGTCGCGCCATCCGCTCTGATCAATCTGTGGGCCGATTTCAGCGACGAGTCGGCCTATTCCGGCTACATCGTCGATGCCGAAGCAGCGCCCGGCCTTGATGTGATCGATTCCCCGGTGCCGGAAGTCGACCAGTCGCTGAACTGGCTGAACATCTTCTATGCCATCGAGTGGGTCGTCTTCGCCGGCTTCGCCGTTTTCCTCTGGTACCGCCTGGTGCGCGACGCCCTTGAGCGCGAAATTGAAGACGCCGAAGCCCTCACTGCGCTCACGTAGAATTAGGCACATGCCTCGTCTACCCAAGCCCGCCGATATCTCCAGAATTCCCGGTGCGCTGCGGCTGTACCAGGTGTCATCGACCATCACCGGCGTCTTCCTGCTGCTGCTCTGCATCGAAATGGTCATCAAGTACGGCTTCGGCCACGAGATCGAGATGGGCGGTTCGCAGGGGTTTCTCGCGCTCGTTCCGACCGACACTGTCGCCGCGGTCAACCTCAGCACCGGCATTCTAATCGCGCACGGCTGGTTCTACGTGCTCTACCTGTTCGCCGACTTTCGCCTCTGGAGCCTCATGCGCTGGCCGTTCTGGCGCTTCGTGCTCATCGCCCTCGGTGGCGTCGTTCCCACCCTGTCCTTCATCGTCGAGGTTCCCGTTGCTCGCACGGTGAAGCGTTTCCTCGCCGAGAATACCGAAAAGACCGCGGCACTTGCCGAGAAGGCGAAGGCCCAAGCATGACCATTCCAGCGGATGCCCCCATCACCGACTCCGGGCTGGATCGCCCCGTTCTCGTGGTCGACTTCGGCGCGCAGTATGCGCAGCTGATCGCAAGGCGCGTGCGGGAGGCATCCGTTTATTCGGAGATCGTGCCGCACACCATCACCGCCGCCGAAGTGCTCGCCAAGAACCCACGCGGAATCGTTTTGAGCGGTGGACCGTCCAGCGTCTACGCCGAGGGCGCACCAGCTTTCGACGCTGCGATCTTCGAGCTCGGCGTGCCCGTGCTCGGCATTTGCTACGGCTTCCAGGTGATGGCGACCGCCCTCGGTGGCACCGTCGCCCACACCGGGGCCCGCGAATACGGCTCGACCCCGGTCACCGTGAGCAACGCAGGCAACGTGCTGCTGGCCAACCAGCCCGACAGCCAGACGGTGTGGATGAGCCACGGCGACTCGGTCGCCACCGCACCGGCGGGCTTCACCGTGCTCGCCTCGTCGGTGTCGACTCCCGTCGCCGCGTTCGCCAATGACGAGAAGCGGCTCTACGGCGTGCAGTGGCACCCGGAGGTCAAGCACTCCGAAAATGGCCAGCACGTGCTTGAAAACTTTCTGCACCGCGCCGCCGGTATCAACGCCGACTGGAACAGCGGCAACGTCATCGCCGAGCAGGTCGCGAAGATTCGCGCCCAGGTCGGAACCGGCAAGGTTATCTGTGGCCTGTCCGGCGGAGTCGACTCCGCCGTGGCCGCGGCCCTCGTGCACAAGGCCATCGGCGACCAGCTGGTCTGCGTCTTTGTCGACCACGGTCTGCTGCGCCAGGACGAACGCCGCCAGGTTGAAGAGGATTACGTCAAGGCCACCGGAATCCGTCTGGTCACGGTCGACGTACGCGAGCAGTTCCTGACCGCCCTCGAGGGCGTGAGCGATCCGGAGACCAAGCGCAAAATCATCGGCCGCGAGTTCATTCGCACCTTCGAGCAGGCCCAGGCCGAGCTGATCAAGGAAGCCGCCGAAACAGACGGCGATCCGATCGCCTTCCTCGTGCAGGGCACCCTGTACCCCGACGTCGTCGAATCCGGCGGCGGCAGCGGCACCGCGAACATCAAGAGCCACCACAACGTGGGCGGCCTGCCCGAAGACCTGCAGTTCGAACTGGTCGAACCGCTGCGCACCCTGTTCAAGGACGAAGTGCGCGCGATCGGCGCCGAACTCGGCCTGCCGGCCGAAATCGTGCAGCGCCAGCCGTTCCCCGGCCCCGGCCTCGGAATTCGCATCGTCGGCTCGATCACCCAGGAACGCCTCGACCTGCTCCGTCAAGCGGATGCCATTGTGCGCGCCGAGCTGACCGCAGCCGGCCTCGACCGCGAGATCTGGCAGTGCCCGGTCGTGCTGCTCGCCGACGTGCGTTCGGTGGGCGTGCAGGGCGACGGCCGCACCTACGGCCACCCGATCGTGCTGCGCCCGGTGTCGAGCGAGGACGCCATGACCGCCGACTGGACCCGGCTGCCCTACGACCTGCTGGCCAAGATCTCGAACCGCATCACCAACGAGGTCGACGGGGTTAACCGCGTGGTGCTGGACGTCACCTCGAAGCCGCCGGGAACGATTGAGTGGGAGTGATCCCCAAGTAAAGAAGGGCCGGCTCTCGTGAGCCGGCCCTTTTTGTGTGCCCGGCACCCGCATCCGCTCGTAGCCGCGCCCGAAACGGCCACCCGTTTTGGGCGCGCTCATGCGTTTCTGGGGCGCTGGCCTACCGGGCGGCGGGCGGAACCGGCGGCCGACCCGACCGCGCGGCGCTCAGCGGGCGGGCCGCGCGAGCAGCGCGCGGGCCACGTCGCGGGCGACTTCGACCGGATGCGCGAAGGTCTCCGTGCCGACGGTGACGAGCGCGCACTCGTGGAGCAGCATCATCCGCTTCGCCATGCACCAAAGCGGATGCCGCCACCCCCTCCTCGGCGCCCGAGGGGATCCCGGCCCACTGAGCAAATCATATGCAAAGTGCATCATAGTTGAGCTAATACGCCTCCATGAGCTCTCTCTTGCAGATTAGAAATGTGCCCGATCATGCTCGTCGTGCGCTGAAAGCGCGGGCCGCTGATCGCGGTGAGTCGCTGAACTCCTACCTGCTCGACCTCCTCGACCGAGAGGTGGCGCGGCCGACCGTTGGTGAGGTGCTCGATCGTGCGGCCCGACGGGCTGAGCGGGCAGAGATATCTGCACTGGAGACGCTCGCGAGCGCCCGAACCGAGCGTTTGGGTCAGCTACAGGAGCGGACTGGCGCGTGATCGTGGTGGATTGTGCTGCGGTGGTTGACGTATTGACCGCCGTCGCCGGCACCGATGCGCTTGACTGGGCAGATGACGCGCACACTCAGTCCTGCCCACGAGATGGGGGAGCGGCCCGTGGCAGAACGCCGATCATGACCAGCCCTGACCTTCGCGACTGGCCGGCCAGCGACCCACGATTCCGCCGATCGGAAGTGTCGGCGGTCGTGGGGAGGGGTGACGCGGTCTGGGAGCGCGCCGCCCGGGATGTGCTTCGGTGGCGGGTGAAGACCGCGAGCGGGTTTGCGGTCGACTCACCCGGTGCGGTGTCGCCCGGCGACCGTGTAATCGTCACTGCAGGCCTGTTCAACCTGACCGTTGTCGAGCCGGTGGAGGTCGTGGCCGTCGTCGATGAGCCGGACCGGGTCGGGTTTGCCTATCGAACCCTGCCCGGGCATCCGGTCAGCGGTGAGGAGGCGTTCATCGTGCACCGCCGTGGTGACGAAGTGCATCTCACCGTGCGCTCGCTCACGAGAGCGGCGCCGCAGCAACCGTGGCGAGCTCTCTACCCACTGCTCCGCGTCGCGCAACTGGTCGCGCGCAGGCGGTACCTGCGTTCGCTCCGCTGATCGAACGGGGCATCATGTCCAGGTCGTGCTTCGCTGTCGCCGAATCAGATACCCGTGAAACTTCGGTGCGGTGTATTCGTAGAGACCTTTTTGTAGCCGGTAGACCACACCCTGATCCGCCAGCCTGCCCATCAAGACGTTGACATTGCCCTGCTTGCGAGAGGTGACCTGGTGTATGTTGGCCGTCCGTAGCGGCGGATACTCGCACGCGCCGGTCAGCAGGAGAAAGTCCTGGGGCGAGCCGCGCGGCGAACCGGATGACAGTCCAATCGTCACGATCACCATCGAGCCCGTTGACAACGGCACAAGCATGACCTTCGATCTGCGCGGTGGCGACGGGTCCAAGGGCGATGGATTCTTCTACGACGGATGGCAGGACGTGCTCGATTCGCTCGGGCGATACCTGAGCTAATCGCGCGTTGCCGCAGCGTTGATCCTCTGCAACAGCCCCACGAGGATCGACTGTTCCTCGATGGTGAGAATCGCGGTGATGGCTCGCTCGGTCTCGACGTGCGGGGCCAGGGCGGTATCGATGAGCCGCTTACCGGCATCCGTCAGCGCGACCAGAGTGCCGCGGCCATCGTCGGGGTTCGCCTCGCGGCTGACCAAACCTCGCGTCTGCAGTTTGTTCAGCCGCTGGGCCACCGCGCTCGTCGAGATCATCGCATCGCGGGCCAGCGCCGCCGGGGCGATCCGGTACGGCGCACCACTCCGCAGCAGCGTGGCGAGCACGTCGAAAGAGGATGCGTCCAGGCCGTACCGCGTAAAGGTCGCGGCCAGGCGGGTCTCGATCGCCAGAGCGGTGCGGCTCAAGCGGCCGATGACGGCCATCGGGGAGACATCGAGGTCGGGCTTCTCGGTGCTCCACTGCTCAAGGATTCGATCAACCTGGTCTACCATGGTTCCAGCCTAGCAATTGCTAAGCACTTAGCTATAATAGCTAAGTGCTTAGCAATCGATCCCTGCTGTTGGCGACCACAGCCCTTGCCCCCATTCTCTGGGGCACCACCTATCTGACGACGACGATGTTCCTGCCCGCCGATCGGCCCCTGCTCGCAGCATTCCTGCGCGCGTTCCCCGCAGGGCTGCTGCTGCTGATTCTCTGCCGCCGGTTACCGCACGGCGACTGGTGGTGGAAATCCTGGGTGCTCGGCGTGCTCAATATCGGGGCGTTCTTCGCCCTGCTCTTCATTGCGGCCTACCGGCTGCCCGGCGGAGTGGCCGCCATCGTCGGAGGTCTGCAACCGCTCGTGGTCGCAGTGCTCGCCAGTCGAGTAATGCACGAGCGCCTGACCGGGCGCGTGCTGGCGGGCGGTGCGGCCGGAGCCTTCGGAGTGAGTCTCATCGTGCTCCAAGCGCAGGCGAGGCTTGACGCTATCGGAATTCTGGCCGCGGTCGGCGGCACGCTGTGCATGGCATCCGGGATCGTACTCTCCAAGAAGTGGGGGCAGCCCGCGCCGCTGCTCGCGACAACTTCGTGGCAACTCATCGCCGGCGGACTCAGCCTCCTGCCCGTCCTGCTCCTGCTCGAGGGCCTCCCGACCACGCCGTTGACCGCGCCCAACCTCCTCGGCTACGCGTATCTCTCCGTGGTCGGCACCGCATTCGCCTACGTCGCCTGGTTCCACGGCATTGCGCGTCTGGCGGCGAGCACCATTGCCTTCCTCGGCCTGCTGAGCCCGGTCGTTGCGATCCTGCTCGGCTGGGCGATCGCCGGAGAGCACCTTGCCCCGATTCAGATAGCGGGAATCGTCATCGTTCTGGGCTCGATCTCGGCCGCCATCGTTGCCAGGGCGCCAAAGCCTGCCGGTCTTCCACGCAACCTCAGAGGGAGGGGGGTCAAGCGTGGCTCATCGTTCCTTCGGCCGGCTGATCTCGGTGCCGGCCGCGAGTCTGGCGGCATTCCACGAGAGCCCGTCGACAACGCCGGGATCGATGCCGGCGGGGGCGGTGAGCGCAGATTGCGCTTCTTGGAACCTGTGAATGGTGCTGTAGATGGTGGACTCGATGACGTCTCTACGCAGCACTGACCACGATTGAGCCTCATTGACCAGCCGCTCGACCGTGATCTTGCGGTGATCGAACACGTTGTCGATTGCCATCGCCAGATCCCAGTTGATCCGGCCACGCTGGAAGAGGTTCGGAACGGCGTCGTAAATTTGCGAGATGCTGGTGCCATCACTGTCGTGGATAAGCCCGACGTTCTTGGCGTGGGCATCTTTGTTTCCAATGAGAACGTGAAAAACCAGTTGCCGCAACCATTGCGTCGTGGCAGTCGCTGATTCCCGGAAGGTTCCCGTCAACTCGGCGATGCGCAGTGCGCTCGGCCTGTTCTGGTTCATGGGCGACCGGGCCTCCTGAAACTTTACGTCGGAGTCGCGCCAGTCCAGGCCCAGGGCTTGGGTGACATCCTCCTGATGTACGAGGGTAACGTTTCGGCCAGAGACCAGACGGTCGAATCGTTCGATAGCCAAGAACGTGGTCTGGCCCAGGGTTATTACCTCGCTGCTGAATTGAGAGAGCCCCATGTGCCGGGCGAGTTCATGGCTATAGAACTCGTTGTAGATTCCCCCGGGCCGGGATTGCAGTTGCGGTTTGAGGATGTGCGTCGAGTGGGCTCGACCGTGAGGCTCGTGCCAATCGGAATCAAATCGCGCTGGTTGCCGTCCGGCGCATAGCCGCCGAAAAAGTTGGAGACCAAGGTGGCGTCTGGGCGAGTACTCGGAAGAGACGCGAACGATTCGGTCAGGGTGATCGAGCCAGGCCAGTAGTCGCTGTCCCAAGTGAAAATGATGCGGTGCATGTCGTGCTGCCGGCTGCTCCGATAGGTTTCCACCACGCCGTGATAGTCCTCGTGGAGGAAGACGGACAGTGCGTCAGACATGATCGTCGGTCTTGTCACTGAGAGTGTATGAAATGGTGATGGTGATGGTGATGCCGAGCGTGTTCAGGGCGCGAAAGAGCCGGGTGATATAGAGATTGGGTCGCTCCTTCTCCAACTCCTGCAAATATTGGCGGGAGATGGCGAGGTCCTGAGCGAGGTCGTCTTGGCGGATGCCTCGGGACTCGCGAACGGCCTTGATCACGGCGCCGAGGTCGCGGAATTTCGTCACCGCCACGGTATTCATTTCAGGCCTCTCGTTCGCGGGGCCGGGGGTAGCCCCTAGCTATGTAGGCATACTCTTGCAGACATGCATGGAAGAATAAGCTTGCATGCAGGTATGTACGGATATTCTTGCACCGGGCATCCGCTTGTTTAGCCTTTGGGGGCCTTGATGTATTTGCGGATAGCGCGGATGACTACAAAGGCCAGCCCGAGGAGCACGATGGCGCTGCCGATGTAGCCGAACGTTGCGGTCATGCCGGTGGCTTCAAGCGGGAGCAACGCGTGCAGGTCTGTGAAACTCATTACTCAAGCCAACCACAGTGTGGCGTACGCGGGGTACGAAAAAGCGCCCCCGTTCCGAAAGAACGAGGGCGCCTGATCAAGCGGAAGCTACTACTCGCGGGTGAGCACGAAGATGCGCAGCATCTCGACATAGAGCCAGACGACGGTCATGATAATGCCGAACGCGCCGGTCCAGCCGTACTTACGCGGCAGGCGGTTGTTGACGCCCTTCTGGATGAAATCGAAGTCGAGCACGAGCGAGTACGCGGCCAGCAGCACCGCGAGCAGGCCGATGAGGATGCCGAGCTTGATGTCGAAGCCGAGAATGCTGATGCTCGCACTGCGCATGCCGAAGGCCTGATCGCCGCCGCCGAAAATCATCATTCCCACGTTGATCAGCGAGAACGCGGCGTAGCCGATCATGGCGATCAAGAAGATCTTGGTGGCCTTCTTCGAGGCGCGAATCTTGCCGCTCTTGAACAGTGCGAGCGTGACGCCGACCACGACGAGAGTGGCGAGAACCGCCTGCATCACGACGCCCCCGTAGATGTCTTCAAAGACGCGGGAGATGCCACCGACAAACAAGCCCTGGGCCCCGGCGAAGGCGAGGATCAGCGGAGCCGACGGCTCCTTCTTGAAGGTGTTGACCAGGCCGAGCACGAAGCCGGCGATGGCACCCAGAATGAACAGGAACGGCAGCACCGGGGTGGCGACCCAGGAGATCATGGCCGCCACGAGCAGCAGCGCGAAGCCGAGGCCGGTCTTGGTTATGGTGTCTTCGTAGGTCATGCGTTCGGTGTCCTGTGAACCGGCGGCGGGCCGGTTGTACATCGACTGCAGATCGTTGTCAGAGAGGGCCTGCGACGACGCCACTGCGCCACGAGCGCCGAACGCTTCGTTGCGGGAGAAAGCGGGGTTGGAGGATGCCATGGGTTGCTGTACTCACAATCAGCTGATGGGTCATTCGGTTGCGCGCGGGCGAACCGACACGCAGCGCCTGGTGCGGCACTGCGTTAAAGGTACCCGAGAGCGCATTCGAATGTGCTGGGGATCAGCCGATTTGCAGCAATTCAAGCCGTGATCTGGCACCCGTTTCGCTGCAAGCGGATGCCGGCCCCCAGCATCCGTTCTGCTGGCGCGGTTAGCCTGACACCATGCAACCGATCGTCATTGGCCACCGCGGGGCAAGCGGCCACCGGCCCGAACACACGCGCTCAGCTTTCAATTTGGCCTTCGCGCTCGGCGCCGACGCCGTCGAACCTGACCTGGTCGCCACCCGCGACGGCGTGCTCGTCATTCGCCACGAAAACGAAATCTCCGGCACAACGGATGTCGCCACTCGCGCCGAATTCGCCGCTCGCCGCGCCGAGAAAATCGTTGACGGCAAGGCGATCACCGGCTGGTTCACCGAGGATTTCACCTGGGAGGAACTGCGCACCCTGCGCGCCCGGGAACGGCTGCCAGCCCTGCGACAGAGCAATACGACCTTCGACGACCAGCACCCGATTCTGCGCCTGCGCGACCTGTTCGACCTCGTCGACGCCGCGGCCGAGCAGACCAATCGAACGCTCGGGATCGTCGCCGAGATCAAGCACGCCACCTATTTCGGCGGGCTCGACCTGCCGTTGCCCGAACTGTTCGCGGCCGAGGTCTCCGCGGCCGGCTGGAACACCGACCGGCTCACCGTGGAGAGCTTTGAACCGACCGTGCTCGCCCAGGTTCGGGCTCAGGGCGTGCGTGGCAAACGCGTCTTCCTGATCGAAGACGAGGGGTACCCCGTCGACCAGGTCGCGGAGTACGGCGCCGGCGCGCTCAGCTACGCCGACCACCTCACGGCCGACGGGCTCGCGAGCCTCGCCGCTGGCCGCTCGGCTGGCGGGTCCCGCAGCAGTATGGGCTCCAGTACCGCCACGAGTGATACCGGCGTCGATGGCATCAGCGTGCCCAAATCGCTCATCCTCGAAACGGATGCTGCGGGTGACGTGACCGGGGCATCCGCTCTGGTGGACGACGCCCACGCTGCCGGGCTCGAGATCTACTGCTGGACCCTGCGGCCGGAAAACAAATTCCTGGCAAAAACCTTTCGCAGCGATACCCGCAAGGGCGACTTCGGACACTGGCAGTCGGAGTTCCGCGTCATTCTCGGCTCCGGCATCGACGGGGTATTCGCCGACCACCCGGATCTGGCGGTGCACGTGCGCGACGCGTTCTGAGCGGCTGCCAGCGTCTCGTAATCCATGTGTTCCGACACGCGTAGGTTTCGAGACACCGCAAACACGAATCGAAGTGAAACGCGCGCGCTGCACGGTGTTTTCGGGCTCAGAGTGGCCCGGGAGCCGAATCCGTTACGGGACGGTCTCGCACAATTGTCGAGTGCCGGGCGACGCGCGTTGAGACGGGATGCGGGATCGCTCGGTGCCGCCCGAGATGGGTGCCCTGAGGAAAGATTGTGGAGACTCAACGGACAGTCACCGAAACCTGAGGAACCTGAGTGGGGTCTCAGAACTTCTCAGGTCGGAGTACCTCGACATCGCTCACGAAGAGGATCATGGCGTAGTTGTCGTAGTAATGCTCCTGAAAATGGGCGGCGATTCCTTCAGCCGTCGCTGCGTCGCATACCACCTCGATGCGGATGTTCCCATTTGTTTCCCAGCCGGCGTTGCGAGTACCACGACTCCCCTTGCCACGAGCGTCAGTGATGGTGTAGCCGTGGGCGTGAAGCCGATCGATATCCCGGACAAGAGTGCCTTCGAGGGCGGCTTCGGTGACAACGGTCAACAGCTTGCGGGTATGGCTTTGCATCGGGTTCAACCTTTCGCGAACGTATGAGCCCACACGGCCAGTGCGTGGTACAGCGGGATCCCGATCAGGACATTGAACGGAAATGTTATCCCGAGCGCACCGGCCAGGGAGAGGGTGGGGTTTGCGTCGGGTACAGAGATGCGCATGGCTGCCGGTACCGCGATGTAGGACGCACTGGCCGCCAGAGTTGCCAGGATGGTCGTTCCTCCGATGGAGAGGCCCAAAGACCACCCCAGCCACGTTCCCACCAGCGCTGAAAAAAGCGGCATTGCGATGGCAAAGACCACCAGAAAGGGGCCGTGTCGGCGCAGGCTTCCCATCTGTGTGGCCATAATCAAGCCCATCTCCAGCAGAAAAAGAGCGAGAATTCCTTTGAAGAGGTCCACGAATAACGGTTGGATGGACGACAGCCCGTCCGGGCCAGCTACCCAGCCGATGAGTAGTCCGCCCAGGAGCAGCACGATGCCTTTCCCCAGAAACACTTCATGGGCGATCGACTTCCACCGGGTCTCGCGCGAGATGCCTCGCGCGAGCACAATTCCCACCAGAATTGCTGGCACTTCCAGCAGCACCAGAAGCAGCGGCATGTGCTCTTCGAACGAGATCTGCTGGCTGCCGAGGTAGGCGACGGCGACGGCGTAGGTGCCCACGCTCACGGAACCGTAGTGGGCGGCGATAGAGGCCGCATCCGCTCGCTTGAAACGGCCCAGATAGCGCAGCACCGGGAACGCGACCAGGGTGAGGCCAAAACCCATGGCCACCACGGCGAGCATCTGCGGCAACAGGCTGGCGAAAGGCTGCCTGGCGAGTTCCACGCCGCCTTTGAGACCAATGGCCAGCAGCAGCACGATGCTGACGAACTCGTAAATCGCCGCCGGAAGACGCAATTCTGAACGCAGGAGGCCGGCCACGGCTCCGAGCAGGAAGAAGAGAATGATGGGATCGATCACATTGTGGCTCTCTTATTTACTCTGCTCGAAGTGTGAAGAAGCGGCGCGACTCCATGGTGACCAACCCCGTCAATGCACGCTGACCAATACGTGCTAAGTATAGCGTGCATTGTGGAGCGTGTGTCGGCTATGGTGAGATGATGGCCGACTGGACCTTTCTTACTAATCACGCACACGTTTTGCTCTGCGTTTCTCAAGACCCCGGCATGCGATTGCGCGATATCGCAGTAGAAGTGGGGATCACCGAACGCGCCGCCCAGCGAATAATCGCCGAACTCGTCGCAGATGGCTATCTCACGCGTCAACGCGACGGGCGGCGCAACAGTTATCAGCTCTACCCAGACTTACCGCTTCGACATCCCTTGGAACGCCACCACCAAATTGGTGAGCTTCTCAGAGCCCTTGGATCCGTCAACCGTGAGTAGCCACCGCGGTCGAAACCGCCAGCCGCGTGCGGTGTGGCCCGGTCGACGAACAGTCTGTGCCAACAGCTCGTGCTCAGCAGGGCAGGTGAGATGTGGTCTGCAATGATTCAGGGAATTCGGACTCGAGCTCCATCTACTCCGGTAAACGGGTCGCTCTGCTGACCCAACATGGTAAGGAGCGCGTGGTCGGTCCTGTGTTGGAGCGGGAGCTTGGTTGCCGGGTCGAACACATCGTGGGCTACGACACGGATCTACTCGGTACTTTCACCCGCGATATCCCCCGCTTCGGCACACAGCTTGAGGCAGCACGCAAGAAAGCGCGCGTGGGCATGGAATTGTCGGCATTACCCCTGGGCCTTGCCAGCGAGGGGTCGTTTGGTCAGGATCCGTTCATGGGGATGTTCCCCTGGAACGTTGAATTCCTGATCTGGATCGACCGTGAGCGCGACTTGGAGGTCGTCGGCGTGGCGCAAGGCAAAGCGAATTTCTCCCACCTGCTGACGGCGGACTGGGCAGCCGCCGAAACGTTCGCCCTCAAATCGAGGTTCCCCGAACACCACGTGGTCGTACGCCCGGAAAGCGAGCACGACCCCCGCATCCGCAAGGGAATCGCCGCCTGGGCGGAACTGGAAAACACCTTTGCGTGGGCGCTGGCGCAATCGGAAAACGGCCACGTGTTTCTCGAAACGGACGTGCGCGCCCACGCCAATCCGACGCGTATGGAAAACATCCGTCTCGCGGCCGAAGACCTCGCACAGAAACTACGTTCCCTGTGTCCAGCCTGCGGCACCCCAGGTTTCTGGAAGGTAGAGCGGGTGGCAGGACTGCCCTGCAGCGACTGCTCCGCGCCCACGAACGAGACCCGTGCTGAAACTCATGGATGCCTCATCTGCCCGCATCGCCACACTCGCGAGTTCACCGACCGAAGCTACGCCGACCCGCGTTTTTGCGACAACTGCAACCCGTGATGTTGCCCATGCCCTCGACACGCTGGTCGCGCACCTGATGTGCGGCAGGCCAGCCACGAGAGCCGCATGGGTTTTAGATCAATACCGTTCAGCTAAGCGTTTGAATGGTGATTTCTGGGGCGTGGAGGGGTTGCGGCCATTGGGCGTGGCGGAAGCGGCCAAGAGAAGAAGGAGATAGTCCTCCTCCGCGTTTATGTCGTCGACAAGCTCGACCTCGTCAACGTCTGCGCGGTGGGGTTCACGGTTGTCGGCCCTGCGATCATCCATCCAGTTGACTCGATCAGTAATCGTCGGGGCGTCGCTAAACTCCATAACCCGACCCGCCCGCGTGTCAGGGGCCTCGCCTACACTGGAAATCGACATGATCACACCTCTTCACGCGGAATCCGCGCCCGCCACCGCCGGCCGCTCGGCCACGCCGATCATTCTCGATTCCAATGGGTATGCGGGCACCGGCAGCGCCCAGCAGAGCCCGCTGCTCGACGGGCTCAACCCGCAGCAGAAAGAAGCCGTCGAATACCGCGGCCAGGCGCTGCTCATCATCGCCGGCGCCGGGTCGGGCAAGACCAGCGTGCTCACCCGTCGGGTGGCGAGCCTGCTCGAAACGCGGGATGCCTGGCCGAGCCAGATTCTCGCGATCACGTTCACCAACAAGGCGGCCGCTGAAATGCGCGAGCGGGTGCACGCCATCCTCGGCCAAGCGTCCGACGGAATGTGGATCAGCACCTTCCACTCCTCCTGCGTGCGCATTCTGCGCCGCGAAGCCGAGAAGATCGGTCTGTCGAGCACCTTCAGCATCTACGACTCGGCCGACAGCAAGGTCACGCTCAAGCGCATCATCAAGGGTCTCGACGCCGACACCTACGGCTTCACGCCCGGATCGGCGGGCGCCAAGATCTCCAAGCTCAAGAACGAACTCGCCGACGCCGATTCCTATGCCCGCAACGCGAACATGAGCGACCCGCAGGAGGTCATGTTCGTCGAGATTTTTCGGCAGTACTCCGCCCGGCTGCGTGCCGCGAGCGCGCTCGACTTCGACGACCTCATCGGTGAGACCGTCTACCTGTTTCGTGCGTTCCCCAAGGTCGCCGCGCTCTACCGGCGGCGGTTTCGGCACCTGCTGGTCGACGAATACCAGGACACCAACCACGCTCAGTACGCCCTCGTGCACGAGCTCACCCGGCCGGTCACGGCCGAACTCGCTCAGGAGATGGAAGACGACGGTGTGCACGTGCGCAATTTGCGCGACGGCAGTGGCGCCATTCCCGGCGCCTCGCTCACCGTGGTCGGTGACTCCGACCAGTCCATCTACGCCTTCCGTGGCGCCGACACCCGCAATATCAGCGGCTTCGAGCGGGACTACCCCGGAGCGAAGGTGATTCTGCTCGAGCAGAACTACCGGTCGACCCAGAACATCCTCTCAGCGGCGAACGCCGTGATCGGCCACAACTTCGACCGCACCGACAAAAAATTGTGGAGTGCGGGCGGCGACGGCGAGAAAATCGTCGGTTTCACGGCGTATTCCGGGCACGACGAAGCCCAGTTCGTCTCCGACGAGATCCAGGTGCTGCACGCGGCCGGCATGGCCTACCGCGACATGGCCGTGTTCTACCGCACCAACGCGCAGACCCGAGCGCTCGAAGAAATCCTGGTGCGCTCGGCCACACCGTACCGGGTGGTCGGCGGCACCAAATTCTATGAGCGGGCCGAAATCAAGGATGCCCTGGCCTACCTCATCGCCGTCGCCAACCCGGTCGACGAACTCGCCCTGCGCCGCATTCTGAACACCCCCAAGCGCGGTATCGGCCCGGCCACCGAGACCGCACTGTCGAGCTTTGCCGACGATAACGAGCTCACCTTTCGGCAGGCAATGCGCAATTGCGCCGCACTGGGTCTCGGCCCGAAGGTGACCGGCACCATCCTCAAACTGGCCGAACTGCTCGATGCCGCCGCGCTCCTGCTTGTGCCGACGTCGGTCACCGATGACGGCGTGCCGGTCGGCGGCTCCAACGTCTCCGACGTGCTCGAGTTTCTGTTGGGCGGCAGCGGACTGCTGGCCGTGCTGCGGGGCAGCCGTGACCCGCAAGACGAGGTGCGGGCCGAGAACATCGAGGAGCTCGTCGCCCAGACCAAGGACTTCAACAAGGAGAACCCCGACGGCGGTCTTGTCGACTTTCTCACCCAGGTGTCACTCGTGGCCGCCGCTGACGACCTCGACGACGCGTCGGGAACGGTGTCGTTGATGACGCTGCACACTGCGAAGGGCCTCGAATACGAGGCCGTGTTCCTCACCGGCGTTGAGGAGGGGCTGCTGCCGCATCAGATGTCGGCGAACGAGCCGGGCGGTCCGGCTGAAGAGCGCCGCCTGTTCTATGTGGGCATCACCCGCGCGCGCAAGCGGCTTTACCTCTCACTTGCCATGACCCGGGCCCAGTTCGGCGATATCAACGTGGCGATGCCGAGCCGCTACCTGCAGGAGATCCCGGCCGAGCTGATCGACTGGAAGCAGTCGCCGGGAATGGCCAACTCGCGCGGCGGCACCCAGCCGCGCGCTCTGAACGCGCGCCGCGATGGCGGCTTCGGTGGCTTTGGCAACTCTTTGACTAGTTCGAGCGACGGTTACGGCGGGCGCAAAGGTTACGGCACCAGCGCGAAGCCGGCCGGCCTGCCGCCGGGCAAGCCGAAGACGGAGTGGGCGAACAAGATCACCGGAACGGTGCGCGACAACGGCAGCCTCGAACTGGCGGCGGGCGACCGCATCCGCCACCACGACTTCGGCGAGGGCCGGGTCAACCAGGTCACCGGCGAAGGAACCAAGCGCATCGCGCACGTTCAGTTCGACACAGCGGGCGCCAAAAAGCTGTTGATCAAGATCGCTCCAATCGAAAAGATCTAGCGCCAAGCCCGCCAAGCCCGAAAGCTTGTGGCTGTGGGCGCGCTCCCTGCGCGGCTTCCAGTTCGAGGTCGCTACCCGGGCCGCGGTCGCCGCGGCGCTGCCGCTCAGCGTGCTCGTCCTCACCGGCCAGCTCGACTGGGCCGCCTAAGCGGCGTTCGACTCGCTGACGGCGCTGTTCGGCCGCAACGAGCCTTATCGGGTGCGGCTGCGCGCGTTCATCCCGGCGCGATCCGCGACGCTCAGGTGGGGGTCTCAATCGCCCAAAACGTGGCCGGCGCGCTCGCCGCCGGTTCGCTCGCGCTCGTGGCGGGCGTCGAGCATCCGTATTGGGCCGTGGTCAGTGTCGTTGCGGTCTTGCCGCCGCCCGGCGCGAAGCACTCCGTCTCGCGGGCATTTCACCGCATGATCGGCACGACCCTCGGCGTCGTTGTGACCGCGCTCGTGCTGTTGCCGGCCCGCCGGTCGCCGTGCTCATTCTGGTCGTTGCGCTCGGTCAGTTCGGTGCCGAGATTCTGATCGGCCGCCACTACGGCGCCGCCCTGCTGTTCGTGACCCCGCTCGCCCTCACCGTGGTGCACCTCACGAGCCCGGTGCCGGTGCCGGCGTTGCTCGTCGATCGCGTGTTGGAGACAATACTCGGCAGCGTCGTCGCCCTGGTCATTGTGCTGCTCGTGCGCGCGCAGGCCCGGAGACGACCGGAGCTGCCGGGGTAGTCGATAACGGGGCTGTCAGGATCCGCTCCAAGCTGCCGTCGCCCCCATTTACCCCGCGAAAATGAGGCATAGACGACACACAGGCCGTTCACAGGTCATCGATAGGCCATCGATGGGCAGTGGCTCGATGCTCTATTCATGAGCCTCGACACGCGCACCACCCGCACCGGCCCGGCGCTGCTGCATCCGGCCTACAAAAAGCGGATGCGACTGGCCGACACCCTGCAGATCCTCTGCGTGGCGTCGGTCGCCATCGTCATCGCCATCTTTCTCGCCGACGGGGGAGCCGCCCGCTTTTCGACCCCGGCCGACGTGTTCACCTCGCTCGGAATTGTCGCGGGCCTGGTCGGCACCGACCTGCTGCTCGTGATGCTCGTGCTGGCCGCGCGCCTGCCTCCGGTCGACCGCGCCTTCGGGCACGATCAGGCGATGGCCGTGCACCAGTCGCTCGGCAAGCCCGCCCTCTACCTCATCCTCGGCCATGCCGTGCTGCTCATCACCGGTTACGCGCTCGCTGAAAATGTGAATGTTTTCATCGAGGCCTGGAACATGTTCACAGGCCTGCCCGACATGCCGCTCGCCTTTCTCGGCCTCGCGCTCATGATCGGCGTCGTCGTGACCTCGCTCGTCGTGGTGCGCCGAAAGTTTCGCTACGAGGCCTGGCACGCTGTGCACCTGCTGGCCTACCTCTCGGTGCTCGTCGCCATTCCGCACCAGTTAAGCGTCGGTGGCCTGCTCAGCGAGGGTTCCATCGCCCGTTACTACTGGCTGGCCCTGTACGTTGCGGTCGCCGGAAGCATCGTCGTGTTTCGCTTCCTGCTGCCGGTAGTGCGCTCAGCGCGGCACCAGCTTCGGGTGGCTTCGATCGAGCAGGTCGCACCCGGTGCGGTCTCGATCACCCTGACCGGACGAAAGCTGGAGCAGCTGCGCGCGACATCAGGACAGTTCTTCATTTGGCGGTTCTGGGCGCACGGACTCTGGTGGCAGGCACACCCGTTTTCCCTGTCCTCCGCCCCGAGCGGGCGGGGCCTGCGCGTCACCGTGCGCGGTCTCGGGGACGCCTCCCGGCAGCTGCCCCAACTGGCGCGTGGCACCCGGGTGAGCTTCGAAGGCCCGTATGGCCTGTTCACCGAAAACGCCCGCACGTCGCCGCGGGTCGTGCTGATCGCGGCCGGCATCGGCGTGGCGCCCATCCGCTCCCTGCTGGAAACGGTCTCGTTCGCGCCGGGCCACGCCACCGTGCTGCTCCGCTCGCACTCGGTCGGCGACACCTACCTGGTCGACGAACTGACGGACCTCTGTCGGGTGCGCGGCGCGCAGCTGCGCGTCATCGCCGGCAAACGACCCAAGGGAGTCAGCACCTGGCTGCCAGCGGATGCCGCCAAAGCCGGGATCACCCTGAAGAAGATCGTGCCGGAACTGACCAGCAGCGACATCTATATCTGCGGCCCCCGGCCGTGGACCGACGCCGTCGTGCGCGATGCCCGTTCCGGCGGGGTTCCCAAGAAGCAGATCCACTACGAAAGGTTCGACTGGTGAGAGCACGTGCAGTAGCCCTGGCCACCCTGGCCTCCGTCTCGATCGTCGGCATAGGCTGGCAGCTGGGCTCCCAGGCGATCGACGTCTCGCAGAGCCTGACCGCCTTCACCGGCGGCACCGCGACGGCTGCGACAGTGACCGCCACAACGGATGCCGCGGCGCAGGCCGCCGCCACGGCCAAAGCGGCTGCTGATGCCGCAGCTGCGGCGAAGGCTCAGGCCGACGCCGCGAACACTGCAGCGTCAGCCCAGGCTGCAGCGGATGCCGCTGATGCCTCCACCGCCGCGGCGAACACTGCCGCCACAGCCCAGGCCGCCGCGACAGCCGCTGCCGCGTCAGCGGCCGCGCAGTCCGGAACCTTCACCGGCGCGGTGGTGCAGACCCAATTCGGCAACATGCAGGTGTCGGTGACCATCGCCAACGGCGCGATCACCGAGGTCACTCCGCTGCAGCTGACCAACCGCGGCGGCCGATCGGTCGCCATCAGCAACCAGGCCGCGCCGATTCTGCGATCCGAGGTGCTCGCCGCGCAGTCCGCGAACGTGCAAAGCGTCAGCGGCGCCACCTACACGACCCAGGGCTACCTGCGGTCCCTGCAATCAGCCCTCGACACGGCGGGCTTTTAAACGTGGCCGCCATCGGATCCGATCACGAACGCACACTCGCCGGCTCGCCGGTGCGTCCCGCGCCCGGGCTGCCGCACGCGGTGGAGTCCGCCCGTGTGGCAGCCCGCACGGCCGCCCGCGCATCGGTCGATCGCACCTGGCCAGCGCTGACTTTCGAGACGATGGGCACGATGGTGAGCCTGCGGCTGGCCGATTCCGATGCGCACACCGTGGGGGAGAGCGCTCGGGTCGAAGCCGCAGAACTCGCCAAGGCGATGTTTCGGCGCTGGGATGAGCGGTTCAGCCTATACCGGGACGACTCGGAGCTGAGCCGGATCGCGCGTGGGGACATCCGTTTGACGGATTCGAGTGCGAGTGTGCGGGACGCTTACGCGCTCGCGCTGACCTGGCGCGACCGCAGCAATGGCGTGTTCACACCGCATCGCGCCGATGGTGTGATCGACCTCTCCGGGGTGGTGAAGGCGCTTGCGATAGCTGAGGCCGGTGCGGCGTTGACCTCTCGGGGTCTGCTCAACTGGTCCATAAATGCGGGCGGCGATGTTCTGGTCAGCGGCGAGCCGGAAGGTCGGTTTGGAGCGTGGGAGTTCGGCGACGGCGCGATGTCGACCGGGCACGGGGTGGCCGTTCCGGCAGTGGTCACAGAGCATCCGGAGTGGGTCGTGGCGATAGTCAATCCGGCCGACCGAGGTGACGTGCTGGCCAGCGTGCCGCTGCGGCATCCGCTTCGCGCGGTAGCGACGTCGGGCAGCGCGGAACGCGGCGAACACATCTGGACGGCGCTGAACGGGGAGTTATCGCCGTTTCGCCAGGTGAGCGTGTTCGCCGCCGACATTGTCACGGCAGATGTGCTCGCGACGGCGATCGTGGCCGGCGGCGAAGCGACGCTGAACGAGATGACCGCGCGGTTCGCCATCGACGTGCTTGCCGTGCTGCGCGACGGCCAATTGCTCGCGACACCGGGGCTGCGCCGTGCCGAGTAGACCGGCCCGGACAGATAGCTCGCCCTGCTTGAAGCCCCCTGGGCGTGGGGTGCCGTGACTCGCGAAATATCCGCGCTCACGTCAAAGAGAGGCAGATCATGAGCGATGCCAATGAGTTCTGGAGCGACGAGAACCGGAAAATCGACGATCTCGACCGGGATTTGGACCGGGAGAACGACGACCAGGATTTGGCGGGGCCGGATGCGGATGACCGCAGTATCGACCTTGATCTTGACCCCGACCTGTACCCCGACATCGACTTCGACAACGACGACAGCTACTGACCGTCAGTCCGTATCGGCACCGGCAATCACGTCAAGCGGATGCTCCAGATCATCCTGCGGCAGGCGAAACAGGAGCGTCGCGGTCGGTCCTGGCTCCTGGCGCCGAGAATACTCCCGGCCGCCCATGCCGCCTCTCGCGCCGCCAAGTGAAGGAGCCAACGAGACCTCTGGGGTACGAGACGGCTGGGGTATCAGACCGGGGCGGGCATCCGCTTGCGAGAAGTGCGACGCACCAGCGCGGCGATGGCGCGCCAGCCGAGCAGGAAGATGCCGAGCACGATGGTCGTGACGATCGCGAAACTGAGCTGAACGCCCTGGCCGCCAGCCAGGCGCAGCAGGAGGCCGCCGGCCACCGTTGCGATCCAGATACCGAGGCCGGTCCAGACCACGCTGAGCGGGTGGCGCCAGGCGCGCAGCAACAGCCAGCCGATGATCAGCCCGCCGAGAAATGGCCAGGCAGTCACGCCCAGGCCGGCCAGGGTCTCGCCGTGGCTCAGTCGACCGATCGCGGCGAACAACAGCACGAGGGCGGCGTCGAGCACACCCGCGGTGACGATGGATTGTCGAGACATGGTTTCAGCCTAGATGCGCTAGACGTTGCCGCCGATCAGTGCACCGATGACATAGGTGACCGCGAGGGCGAGGATGCCGCCGATGACAATTCGGGCGATCGCGCGCGGTTTCGGGCTGTTGCCGAGGTGCGCGCTGAGCCAACCGGTGATAACGAGGGCGATCAGCACCGCGACGAAGGTGGCCGCGATGCGCCATTCGGCCGGGGGCAGCAGGACGGCGAGCAGGGGGAGCGCCGCGCCGACGGTGAAGGCGATAGCGGATGCGTATGCTGCGTGCCAGGGATTAGAGACGTCCTGCTCGGTGATGTGCAGTTCAACCTCGAGGTGCGCGCCGAGGGCATCATGCTCGGTCAGTTCGACCGCGACCTGCTGGGCAGTCTGGGGCGACAGGCCCTTGGCCTGGTAGAAGCCGGCGAGTTCGGCGAGTTCCTCGTCGGGCTCGTTTTCAAGTTCCCATGTTTCCTTCGCGATCAGGGCGCGTTCGGAGTCGCGCTGGCTGCTCACCGACACGTACTCCCCGAGCGCCATCGAGATCGCCCCGGCGAGCAGGCTCGCGACACCGGCGATGAGGATGACGTGGGAATCCGTGGTCGCGGCGGCGACACCGACGACGAGGGCGGCGACAGAGACGATGCCGTCATTCGCGCCGAGAACTCCGGCGCGCAGCCAGTTCAACCGTGAGGCAAGGCCGGCGGCGTGTGGTTCCACCACGTGAGACAAATTGGTCATGAGTAAGGATAGGCAGGGTGTCGAGGCCTGGTCCAGCAAGGTGTGGCTAGCCTTGCGCGGGCGGTTGGCGTGGGCGGACGCGGATTCAGGGTGCGACCCGACGCCTGATTCACGCGATAGAGTTTCAGATGGTCGGTATGTCTTGATGTCGAGCTATTTTGCGGCAACGACTGCTGTCACCAACAATCTCAATTACCCATCATCATGTAGCGATCTACCGGCACCGGCAGGTGATCGCCACGACGCGGATTGGAAGAGCAGCGTGGACCTTTACGAATACCAAGCGAGAGACCTCTTTGAGGAATATGGTGTACCGGTTCTGCCGGGCATTATCGCCGACACCCCCGCCGAAGTGCGTGCAGCGGCCGAGAAGCTCGGCGGCGTTGTCGTCGTCAAAGCGCAGGTCAAGGTCGGCGGCCGCGGCAAGGCCGGCGGTGTCAAGGTAGCCAAGACTCCGGATGACGCCGAGGCCGCAGGCCAGGGCATCCTGGGCCTGGACATCAAGGGCCACACCGTGCACCGCGTCATGGTGGCGGGAGGCGCCCGCATCAAGCAGGAGTTCTACTTCTCCGTGCTGCTGGACCGGTCCAACCGCTCCTACCTGTCGCTCGCCAGCTACGAGGGTGGCGTCGAGATCGAAATTCTCGCCGTCGAGAAGCCCGAAGCGCTCGCCTACACGGCCGTCGACCCCGCGGTCGGCATCGACCTCGCCGTCGCGAAGCAGATCGCGATCGACGCAAAGTTCCCGGCCGAGCTCGTCGACAAGGTCGCTCCGGTCTTCGTCAAGCTCTACGACGTATTCACGGGTGAAGACGCGACCCTGGTCGAGGTCAACCCGCTCGTCCTCACCGAAGAGGGCGACATCATCGCCCTCGATGGCAAGGTCACGATCGACGAGAACGCCGATTTCCGTCACCCCAAGCACGCCCTCCTCGAGGACGCTGCCGCGGCTGACCCGCTCGAAGCCAAGGCAAAGGCCGCCGGCCTCAACTACGTCAAGCTCGACGGTGAAGTCGGTATCATCGGCAACGGCGCTGGACTCGTCATGTCAACCCTTGACGTTGTCGCCTACGCCGGCGAGAACTTCGGCAGTGTCAAGCCGGCCAACTTCCTCGACATCGGGGGCGGAGCATCCGCTGAGGTCATGGCTGCCGGCCTCGACGTTATTCTCGGTGACCCGCAGGTCAAGAGCGTGTTCGTTAATGTCTTCGGCGGCATCACCGCCTGTGACGCTGTCGCCAAGGGTATCGTGGGCGCGCTCGCCGAGCTTGGAAGCGCCGCCAACAAGCCGCTCGTGGTGCGCCTCGATGGCAACAACGTCGAGGAGGGTCGTCGTATCCTCGCCGAGGCGAACCACCCGCTCGTAACACTGGCCGCCACTATGGACGAGGGCGCCGCCAAGGCCGCCGAACTCGCCCACGCAGCGAAGTAAGGGACAACAATGTCAATCTTCCTCAACAAGGATTCCAAGGTCATCGTTCAGGGCATCACCGGAGGTGAGGGCACCAAGCACACCGCCCTCATGCTCAAGGCCGGTACCCAGGTCGTCGGTGGCGTCAACGCCCGCAAGGCCGGCACCACCGTCGTGCACGGCAACGTCGAACTCCCCGTCTTCGGCACGGTCAAGGAAGCCGTCGAGAAGACCGGCGCCGACGTGTCGATCATCTTCGTACCGCCGGTGTTCACCAAGGACGCCGTTATCGAAGCGATCGACGCCGAGATTCCGCTGCTCGTCATCATCACCGAGGGTGTCCCGGTGCAGGACTCGGCCGAGTTCTGGGCCTACGCCATCAAAAAGGGCAACAAGACCCGCATTATCGGCCCGAACTGCCCCGGCATCATCACGCCCGGTGAAGCACTCGTCGGCATCACCCCGGCCAATATCACCGTCAAAGGCCCGGTCGGACTCGTCTCCAAGTCGGGCACCCTGACCTACCAGATGATGTACGAACTGCGCGACCTCGGCTTCTCCACCGCGATCGGTATCGGTGGCGACCCCATCATCGGCACCACGCACATCGATGCCCTCGAGGCCTTCGAGAACGACCCGGAGACGCTCGCCATCGTCATGATCGGCGAAATCGGCGGCGACGCTGAAGAAAAGGCCGCCGAGTACATCAAGGCGCACGTCACGAAGCCGGTCATCGGCTACGTGGCCGGTTTCACCGCCCCCGAGGGAAAGACCATGGGCCACGCCGGCGCCATCGTCTCCGACGGAGCCGGAACCGCCCAGGGCAAGAAGGAGGCCCTCGAGGCCGCCGGAGTCAAGGTCGGCAAGACGCCGAGCGAGGCTGCGACCCTGCTGCGCGAGGCACTTGCCGCACTGTAAGTAGAACGTTTGAGGGGCTCGCCGGGTGACCGGCGGGCCCCTTTCTACGTGCGGCCTTGGCAAGCATTGTCACCGGGGCGATATAGGCTCACAACGGATGAACCGCATAACGACCGCCCTGCTCGCCGCTCTTGAGGCATTACTTGTTGTCGCCATCGGCATCGGCATCGCCATGGTGCCGCTCACCATACTCTGGGCCGCCCACTTCGGCCTGTCCGTCGAATGGTTCGTGTTCTGGCGGGCCGCGGCCGATATCTGGCTGCTCGGCAACGGTGTCGACCTCACGGTGCAGCTCGGCCCGGACGTGGCGGCCGCGCTCGGCCTGGCGGGTGCCGACACCCCTTTTCTGGTCACCGTCGTGCCGCTCGGCTTCGCCATGCTCTCCGTACTCATGGGCATGCACACCGGCCGTCGCGCCGCCGAAACCCCGCACCGCTGGACCGGCGTCGGCGTCGCCGTGGGCACCTACGCCGTCCTCGCCGCGCTGGTGACCCTGTCCGCCGTCTCGGAGACGGTCACGCCCAACCAGCTGCAGGGGCTTCTGCTGCCGACGCTCATCTATGCGGTCGGCGTTGTGGTCGGGGCGGAACTGGGGCGGCGCCAGACCGTGGAAGTGGCGGAGCGTCTGGATCCGGTGAGCCGGCGCATCCGCTCGTGGTATCGAAAGCTGCCGCATACCACCCGCATCGTGATCGCCGGGTCCCTGCGCGGCGGAACCGCTGCCGCCGCGGGGGTGCTGATCGTGTCGGCCGCGACCGTGGCCGTGCTTATCGCTCTCAACTATGCGACCATCATCGGGCTGTACGAGGCGGTGCAGGCCGGGGTATTCGGCGGCGCCACGATCACCCTCGCGCAGCTCGCGCTCATTCCCAACCTCGTCATCTGGGCCGCAGCCTGGTTCATTGGCCCGGGAATCGCGATGGGAGTCGGCACCAGTGTCTCGCCGATCGGCACCGTGGTGGGCACCTTGCCCGGCCTGCCCATCTTCGGCGCGCTGCCGCAGGGCACGCCGGCCTACGGATTTATCGGGCTGCTCGTTCCGGTGCTGATCGGCTTCGCATTCGCGGTCGTGACCCGGCAACGGCTGGCTCTCCCCGATGTGCCCGAGCGACGTGTGGCCGAACGAAGTGCGATCGAACACATTCTCACCGGCCTCGGCATGGGGGTGGTCGCCGGAGCGCTGCTCGGGCTGCTCTCCTGGTGGTCGGCCGGCGCGATGGGCCCCGGCCGCCTCGTCGAGGTCGGCCCGAATCCGCTGCTGGTCGGCGCGCTCGCCGCAGCCGAAATCGGTGTCGCTGCGGCCCTCGGCATGCTTGCCGGCCGGGTGCGAGTCCCGTCGGGGCTCCCGGTCAAACGGTAAGCTCAAACGGTGCTGTCTATTGTCGTGCTGATCTCCGGCGGAGGATCCAACCTGCGAGCCCTGCTCGAGGTGTCCGAAGACGCCGAATTTCCGGCGCGAGTCATCGCGATCGGCGCCGACCGCGACGCCGACGGGCTGGAGCTCGGGATCGAATTCGGAATCCCGGCCTTCTCCGTTCCCTTCTCGTCGTTTAAAGACCGGGCGGCCTGGGGCGACGAACTGCTCGCCCAGATTCAGCAGTGGCAGCCCGACCTGGTCATACTCAGCGGCATGATGCGACTGCTGCCGCCGCGCGTCGTCGCCGCGCTGTCGCCGAACCTGATCAACACGCATCCGGCCTATCTGCCCGAATTTCCGGGAGCCCACGCCGTGCGTGACGCCCTCGCCGCCGGCGCCGTGCAGACCGGCGCGAGCATCATCGTCGTTGATAACGGCGTCGACGAGGGCCCCATTCTCGTCCAGGAACGCGTCGATATCGAGCCCGGCGACACCGAAACTTCCCTGCAGAATCGCATCAAGATCGTCGAACGACGCCTACTCATCCAGGCCGTGCTCGACATCGCAAACGGACATATGAACCTCAAGGAGAACTCCAAAGCATGAGTGGACACACCAACGCGCCCAGCACGTACCGTAACCGGGACCAGATCACCATCGAGCGCGCACTCATCTCCGTGAGCGACAAGACCGGCCTGCTCGACCTGGCCGCCGCTCTCAAAGCGGATGGCGTCGAAATCGTTTCCACCGGATCCACCGCGGCCACGATCCGCGCCGCCGGCTACGACGTCACCGACGTGTCGGCCGTCACCGGGTTTCCGGAATCACTCGACGGCCGGGTCAAGACCCTGCACCCGGGCGTGCACGCCGGCATCCTTGCCGACCTGCGCCTCGAAACCCATGAAGCGCAGCTGGCCGAGCTCGGCATCAAGGCCTTCCAGCTCGTTGTCGTCAACCTGTATCCGTTCGTGGAAACCGCCCTGAGCGGTGCCGAACCGGCCGACGTGATCGAGCAGATCGACATCGGCGGACCGGCGCTCGTGCGGGCATCCGCTAAAAACCACGCCAACGTGGCGATCGTCGTCGACCCGGCCAGCTACGGTGAGATCATCGAGGCCGTCGCTGCTGGCGGTTCGACCCTCAAGCTGCGCCAGAAGCTCGCCTCGCTCGCCTTTGAGCACACCGCCGATTACGACCTGAGCGTGTCGGCCTGGTTCACCGAAAACGTCTACGACCAGTGGCAGGACGACGTCGAGGCGCTCGATGAGGACGTCGAGTTTGCGGCGGCCGACGACGACGAGGACGAGGAAGAGGCGCCGTTCCCCGAGGGGCTCGGCATCGAGGTCACCCGCGAAGCAATTCTGCGCTACGGCGAGAACTCGCACCAGGCCGCCGCGCTGTACGTCGGCGAGGGGGGTCGCGGCATCGCCCAGGCCCGACAGCTGCACGGCAAGGAAATGTCGTACAACAACTACGTCGATGCGGATTCCGCGGTGCGGGCCGCCTTCGACTTCAGCGAGCCGGCCGTCGCGATCGTCAAGCACGCCAACCCGTGCGGAATCGCCATCGCCAAGCCCAACGCGCCGGACGGAATCGCTTCAGCCCACCTGCGTGCGCACGCCTGCGACCCGATCTCCGCGTTCGGCGGCGTGATCGCTGCGAACCGCGTCGTCACGCTCGCCATGGCTGAAACGGTCAACGGAATCTTCACCGAGGTGCTCGTCGCCCCGGGATTCGAGCCGGCTGCGGTCGAGCTGCTCACCCAGAAGAAGAACATTCGCCTGCTCGAGCTGCCGGCCGACTACGAGCGTTCCTCGCTCGAACTGCACCAGATCTCGGGCGGCCTGCTCGTGCAGCAGACCGACAGCTTTGAAGAATTCAGCTCGGCCGGCTGGACCCTCGTGGCCGGCCCCGAAGTGGATGCCGCTACTCGCACCGACCTGGAATTCGCGTGGAAGTCCTGCCGTTCCGTGAAGTCGAACGCCATTCTGCTCGCGCATGCCGGGGCATCCGTCGGGGTGGGAATGGGCCAGGTCAATCGGGTCGACTCCTGCCACCTCGCCGTGAGCCGCGCCGGCGAGCGGGCCGAGGGATCGGTCGCCGCCTCTGACGCATTCTTCCCCTTCGCTGACGGGCTCGAAGTTCTGCTCGTCGCCGGAATCAAGGCCGTCGTGCAGCCCGGCGGATCGGTGCGCGACCCCGAAGTCATCGCCGCAGCCACCGCGGCCGGCGTCTCGATGTACTTCACCGGAGAGCGCCACTTCTTCCACTAGAGCGCGCGCAGAGCACCCTGAATCTCGCAGTCAGGGTGCTTTTTGCGTACCCGGGCCGCGCAGGTGTTCCCCCCCCGCAGCGCGTGCCAGTTATCCTGTTCGAGGCGGTGCCACATAACGGCGCCACCGCACTCGGCTCACAAGGCCCGACACAACGGAGTTTCCATGACCCTCACGCACCCAGCCGCCGCCCTCGATTCCCTCGCACAGATTCCACTTTCCCACGAGAAAGTGCTGATCACAACGGGAGAACGCTCAGGGCTCCTGATCACGGTCGCCGTTCATTCCACCCGGCTCGGCCAGGCCCTCGGCGGTGCGCGCCTGTGGCAGTACGCCACCTGGACCGACGCCGTAGCCGACGCCCTGCGCCTTTCTGCCGCCATGACCCTCAAGAACGCGGCCGCGGGCCTCAATCTCGGCGGCGGCAAATCGGTCATCTACTTGCCGCTCGGCACCGTGCTGACCGATGCCGAGAAGCGCCTGGCGATGCTCGACCTCGGCGACGCGATCGAGAGCCTGAACGGCGCGTACATGACCGCCGAAGACGTCGGCACGAGCGCCGAACTCATGGCGATCGTCGCCGAACGCACGAACCATGTCTGCGGGCTGCCCGCCGCGAGCGGCGGCGTCGGCGAACCGGCCGATGCAACGGCGGCCGGCGTCTACGCGAGCATCGAATCCACCCTGGAGGCGCTCTTCGGCAGCCGGGAGGTACGCGGCCGCCACCTCGTCATCTCCGGACTCGGCCAGGTTGGCGGACGCCTGGCCCGAGCCCTCGCCGCGGCCGGGGCCACGCTCACCGTCACGGATATCAACCCCGACAAGCACGCCCTGGCCGAAGAGCTCGGAGCGAGCTGGGTGTCGGTCGCTGACGCGCACCGCGTGCACGCCGACCTGTTCGTGCCGTGCGGCCTCGGCGGCGTGCTGACGTCCGGCGTTATCGCGGAGTTGAACGTGCTGGGCGTGTGCGGCGCCGCCAACAACCAGCTCGCGGTGCCTGCCGGAGCGGACCAGCTGGGCGCGCGAGGCATCCTCTGGGCACCGGATTTCGTCGTCAACGCCGGGGGAGTCGTCTACCTCGCCATGGCGAGCGAGCCGAACGCCGACCTTGGCCAGATCACGGCCCGCGTCGCTGCTATCGGCACCGTGCTGACGCAGATCTTCACGGATGCCCGCGCGAGCGAGATCACGACGCTCGCGGCCGCCGAGATGCTCGCCGCTGCACGCCTGCACGCCGCCCGGTAGCCTCTTCAGTCCCTGGGCGTATTCAGGACTGCGCCCGAAACGGGTGGCCGCTACGCCGATTACCGGACCGCTGCCGATATCGGGCGCGGCCACGGGCACGGCCACGGGCGCGGCGCGGGTTCCGGCCACGAACGGGCCTGCGGCCGGCGCCGCCGGCGACTACTCGCGCAGGTCGGCTGGTATCGTCGGCAGCACCCGCGCGGCAGCCCGGCGCTCCTTGAGCGTCGTGCGGGCAGCCTTGGCCAGCTCCGTGAGAATAGGAATGCCGGAGAGCAGAATGATGCCGATGATGAAGAACTCGGAGTATTTGGCGACGAATGCGAACTGGCCGAGGAAGTAACCGACCAGGGTGAGGCCGACGCCCCAGGCGAAGGCCCCGATCGCGTTGTAGGTCACGAAGCTGCGGTAGCGCATCTTGCCGACGCCGGCAGCGACCGGCACGAAGGCCCGAAATATGGGCAGAAAACGGGCCAGAATGATCGACTTGCCGCCGTGCTTGGCGAAGAAGGCGTTGGTGCGCTCGACGTTCTTCGGGTTGAAGAATCGGTTCTTCTCCCGCGAAAAGACCGCTGGCCCCGCTTTTCGGCCGATGACATAGGCGAGCTGATCGCCGGCGAACGCTGCCACGAATACGACCAGACAGGTCACCCAGATCGGCAGCGGCACCACCCCGGTCGCGGTGAGCAACCCCACCGTGAACAGCAGCGAATCACCCGGCAGGAACGACAGTACGATGAAGCCGGTCTCGACGAACACAACCACGGCAACGCCCAGAAGCACGAACGATCCAAACGAATGGATCAGCCACTCAGAGTCGAGAAAATCGATTCCGAACAGGGTGGGCAGCATGAAGAATCCTTCCGGAACTCGCGATGGCACAGAAATTGGCATGCCCGCGATAGACGTTGCACCCAGACTACGGGACACCTACCTGTGAATTGCCGAGTGGGCGACGCGCGGCAAGCGGATGCTGCCGCACCAGAAAATCCTTGCCTTCCGCCCCCGGTTTCCCATATTCTGGAAGGCTGCCTGATCCGGGGGGCATGAGACACACATAACTTTCAGGCGCCCAGGAGGCAGACATGACAAAGACAGCACCGATCACGCTCGCACTGATTGCGAACGACGGCGCTCACTTTGGCGCCGGTGCCCCGGTCCCCGCCGCAACTGCGTCCCTCGTCGACTAGCCACCTTCTTGTCGCGCTCGGCCTGGTGCCGACGCCGGCATCGATCTTGTCCCGTCAGCATCCACTCATCACGGCCGCTGGGCACCCCGCTGACGCGTTTGTAGCGCCGATAAGTGTCGTCGTTTGCAATTTTCCTGTCGCCGGTACTGTTTGGTCTGGCGACCACAGTCATTCGCTGCACCGCCCACTCTGAAATTCGGGGGCGCGGGGCGCAGCCGCATCATCATCAGGACTGGACCATGACCACCACCGCTCCACTCGTACCGCCGTCCGAAGCAGACGTCCCCGCAGGCCGGGCCAACACGTTCCGCAGCCTGCAACGGCTCTACCCCTACGCCAAGCCGGCCCTGCCGCGCATCTACCTCGGCATGGTGGCTGCGCTGCTCGCCGGTCTCGTAGCCCTGGCCATCCCACAGGTTCTGGCCTGGCTGGTGGACGGCCCGCTGAGCCGGGTCGGCAACGGCGACAGCGCATCACAGATCTGGCCAGCCGTGTGGATCGTGCTCGCTCTCGGTGTGCTCGAGGCCATCATGATCGCCCTGCGCCGCTGGTTTGTGCTCACCCCCGGCACCCACATCGAGGCGCGCATGCGCAACCACCTCTATGCCCGGCTGCAGGACCTGCCGGTAAGTTTTCACGATCGCTGGCCGAGCGGCCAGCTGCTCTCGCGGGCCGTGAGCGACCTCAACCTCATTCGCCGCTGGGTGTCGTTCGGACTCGTGCTGCTCGTCGTCAACTTTCTCACCATCGTCGTCGGCGTCGCCATTCTGCTCTGGATGCACTGGCTGCTCGGCGTGATCTTCGTCGTCTGTTCCATTCCGATCTGGATCTACGGCTACGTCTTCGAGGAGAAGTACTCGGTGATCGCGCGCCGCAGCCAGGATCAGGCCGGCGACCTCGCGACCGCCGTCGAGGAGTCGGTGCACGGCATTCGCGTCCTGAAAGCGTTCGGGCGCGGCTCGTTTGCGCTGAAGAACTTCGCCTCGCAGGCGGAAAGCCTGCGCGGAACCGAGATCGAGAAGGCACGCGCCATCGCCGGAATTTGGCTCTGGTTGCTGCTCGTGCCCGACGTGGCGTTCGCGCTCTGCCTCGTGACCGGCGTCTGGCTCACCAGCCAGGGCGACCTCAGCGGCGGCGAACTGCTGGCGTTCTTCGCCACCGCAACCGTGCTGCGGTTTCCGGTGGAGTCGATCGGGTTTCTGCTGTCGATGACCTTCGACTCGCGCACCGCAACCGACCGATTCTTTGATATTCTCGACACCCCGAACGAGATCACCGACCCCGACAAGGCGTCCACCCTGGCCGCGCCGCTCGGCCGACTCGCCTTCGAGAACGTGCACTTTCGCTACCCGGATTCGCCGGAGCGCTTTCCCGACCTGCTCGACGGCATCGACCTCGTGCTCGAACCGGGGGAGACCATGGCGCTGGTCGGGCTCACCGGCTCCGGCAAGAGCACCCTGACCGCGCTCACGACCCGCCTGTACGACGTGACCGCAGGCGCTGTGACGCTCGACGGCGTCGACGTGAGGGCACTCAGTCGCGAGGAGTTGCGCAGCCACCTGGCCATGGCATTCGAGGATGCGACGTTGTTCTCGGCATCCGTCCGGGACAACGTTCTGCTCGGGCGTGCCGACCTGTCCGAAAACACTCCCGAAGCGGATGCCGCGCTCGCGCAGGCCCTGCAGATCGCGCAGGCCGGTTTCGTGCACGACCTGCCTCTCGGCGTGGACACCTTGGTCGGCGAGGAAGGCATGAGCCTGTCCGGCGGGCAACGGCAGCGCCTGGCGCTGGCGCGCGCGGTCGCGGCGCGGCCATCCGTTCTGATTTTGGATGACCCCCTGTCGGCGCTCGATGTGAACACCGAATCGCTCGTGGAGAACGCACTGCGCGAGGTTCTCGTCGACACCACGGCGCTCATCGTGGCGCACCGTCCGTCGACGGTCATGCTCGCCGACCGGGTGGCGCTGCTCGAGAACGGCCGTATCACTGCGGTCGGCACGCACTCGGAGCTGCTGCGCACCAGCCCGCACTACACCTTCGTCATCTCCAGCCTCGAAGACGAAGAACGCAGAGAATCGAACCGAGCGGGAGGATCGCTGTGAGTGTCAGCGGCGTCAAGGGCGAGGAACGCCACGACTTCACCAAGGCCGAAAGCAAACAGATTCGGGCTCGTTCGCTGCGGCTGCTTGGTTCGTTGCTGTTTCCGGTGCGCGCCAAGGTCGTGCTTGCCATGCTGGTCGTGGTCGTCTCGACCGCCGCGCAGGTGTCCGGCCCGGCGCTGATCGCCTTCGGCATCGACCGCGGCTTGCCCGCATTGCTCAAGCAAGACTGGATGCCGCTCGCCGCGACCGGCGCCATCTATCTCGTCGCCGGGGTGCTCGGCGCGCTGCTCATCGCCTGGTACACAGTGTTGAGCGCCCGCGTGAGCCAGGCCGTGCTGATCGACCTGCGCAAGCGGGTGTTCCTGCACACCCAGAAGCTCAGCCTGGAGTTTCACGAGTCGTACACCTCGGGCCGCATCATCTCGCGCCAGACCAGCGACCTCGACGCCATTCGGGAGCTGCTCGACTCGGGCATCAACCAGCTGGTACAGGGCATCCTCTATATGTCGTTCACCGCGATCGCACTCGTGCTGCTCGACGGCACCAGCGGACTCGTGCTGCTCGGCGCGCTGCTACCGCTGGTGATTCTCACCCGCTGGTTCCAGGTGCGCTCGCAGAGCCTGTTTCGACAGTCCCGGGTCGCCTCGGCGAGCCTGATCGTGACCTTCGTCGAGACCATGACCGGCATTCGCGCGGTGAAGGCGTTTCGCACCGAAAAGCACAACGAAAGGGTGTTCGGCAAACTCGTCGAAAGCTACCGCATGGTCAACGCGCGCGTGATTCAGCTGTTCGGAGTGTTTGATCCGGGGCTCGTGCTGATCGGTAACGTGACGGTCGCGGCCGTGCTGCTCGTCGGCGGATTTCGGGTGGCCGACGGCCAGCTGGCCATCGGCGCGCTGCTCGCAACGCTGCTCTACACCCGCCGGTTCTTCGATCCGATGGAGGAGATGGCGATGTTCTACAACTCCTATCAGTCGGCCGCGGCGGCGCTCGAGAAGATCTCGGGTGTGCTCGAGGAGCGCCCGGGCGTGCCCGATCCGGTTGCCCCGGTCGACCTCTGGGAGGCTCGCGGGCGGGTGCGATTCGACAATGTGCAGTTCGCGTATCAGGTTGATCGGGAGATTCTCCCGCACTTCGACCTCGACATTCCGGCCGGGCAGACCATCGCCCTGGTCGGATCGACCGGAGCTGGCAAATCCACCCTCGCCAAGTTGATGAGCCGCTTCTACGATCCAACGGATGGCCGGGTGCGGCTCGACGACGTCGACCTGCGCGACCTGCACCCCAAGGACCTGCGCCGGGCGATCGTCATGGTCACCCAGGAGGCCTACCTGTTCAGTGGTTCAGTCGCCGAGAATATCGCCATCGGCAAACCGGATGCTTCGGCGACAGAAATTCGCGCCGCCGCGGCCGCCGTCGGTGCTCACGACTTCATTGAGAGCCTGCCGAACGGGTACGACACCGACGTGAACAAACGCGGCGGGCGGGTGTCGGCCGGTCAGCGCCAGCTGATTTCGTTTGCGCGGGCTTTTCTGGCGAACCCGGCGGTGCTCATCCTCGATGAGGCCACGTCGTCGCTCGACATTCCCAGCGAACGGCTCGTGCAGGAGGCGCTGCAGACTCTTCTGGCCGATCGCACGGCCGTGATCATCGCGCACCGGCTGTCGACGGTCGCGATCGCCGACCGGGTACTCGTGATGGAACACGGCCGCATCGTGGAAGACGGCACCCCGAACGACCTCATCTCGGGGACCGGCCGCTTCGCGACGATGCACGCCGCCTGGCGCGACTCCCTGGTGTAAGGGCCTCCGGGGCGACGAGCCTCCTCGTCGCCCCGGCCAACGAGTTTGTGCCGCGCTACGGTTGCGCCATTGCGCGGGACTTGCGCCAGTGCACGGGAAATCGGGCAGTGGGCATCCGCTCGGCGATGGCGCGCTGCGACGCGCTGCCCTGGAGATGCGCCACTGTGCGGGACTTTCGAGACCACAGCGGTGGCGGTCGAGAACGCTGCGCGGCAGTTGAGCCAGTGCGCGGGACTTCGGGTCCGGCCAGGGCTCCCGCGCCTCGCGAAGCCGGGCAATTTGTGTAGTCGAGCAGGGCGGGACTCGTCGGGCAGGAGGCCGAGGTATTCATGGGGTTCGGAGATGCGTCTGGCGACATGACGATTATGTCCTGAAGTTTGTATTAGCTAGACACGACATAACTTCATACATAGACATACAGATATGAGCACTTTCTCGTTGATCGATTTAACCAATTTGACGACGTGCACACTGGTGGCGATCGCAATTGTTGCGGCGGCGGCGGCTGCTGCTGCGAGCGACGGAATGCTGGGCAAACTGGCGCACCGCATTTTGCGGCTCGTGGTTCACGTTCCCGACGCTCAGCTCGTTGCTGTCACTGTGGGGTGGTGGCAAAGAAGGCTGGCCGGAATGGCATGCGGTGTTCTTGTCGGAACGGCCGCCGCAAGCACATTTGTCTGGTGGGTCGGCGCGAACCGCAGCCACCCACTTGTTGATCTGATCGTCGCAGGTGAGATCGCCGGAGGCATCTTTGGCTCGACGCGCATCTGTCTGGCCCGTTTGTAGGCCTGCTCGGTATTCATCCCCGGCACCTCCATCAGAAGTACCCGCCAGGCGGCGGCGAGTTTCTCGGCGGTGATTGCCTGATCCAGGGTGCCCAGGCCGCGCAGCAGGGCGTCACCGACCAAGGCTGAAGGTTCAGCGCGAGATGCCGGTTCCGGGCCAGGATTGGGGCCCGGCACCGTTATGTGCGCGGCGACCGCTGTGATTGAGCCGAGCGCGCGGCGCGGCAATCGAGCGCGCTACGTGGGCGGTGACCAGCGCGCGGCGCGGTAATCGACGCGGTAGGCGGCATCCGCTTCGATGGTGCTGGCAGCGGCAGACCGCAGCAACGGCGTGTGCTCGGCCTCGTAGTGCGGCAGCGCCTGGGCCGCATAACCGATCGGCGGATGCCCGCTGGCGCGAATCACCCGCCACCAGGCCACGTCGGAGCCGTAGCGGGCCATTACCTGGCCGACGGCACGGGCGGCGCGGGAACCGAGCTGCGCGGCCACGCCGCCGTAGGTCATCACCCGACCCGGCGGGATCGAATCGACCACGCCGAGCACCCGGGAGACGAAGTCCTCGGGCCCACTCACTAAAGAAATTAGAGCTGCAGGGAGCCGATGACCTCGCCGAACTGGGTTTCGCCGACATCGACGAAACCGAGCCGGTGGAAGAAGGCCTCCGGGCCGTCGGTGCCCGGCTCCCAGATGACGTTGACGTGGTCGAATCCGCGTTCACGGGCTTCGGTGGCGAGGGCTTCCGCGGCGAACTTGCCGACGCCCTGGCCCTGGGTCTCCGCGTTGACGTTGATGCGCCAGATGCAGGCGCGAAATTCTTCGTGCTCGGAGTTCGGGTCGAAGTTGCCGTGGATGAAACCAGCGACGACGCCGTCGAGGAGCACCACGCGCTGCCACGAGGTGGCCGGGTTGATCACCGAGGCGGCGACCGAATACGAGACCGGTGCAATGAATTGTTCCTGGCCAGGCTTGAGGCTCAGATTGTTGGCCGCGACGATGTTTCGTGCAGATAATTCTTCCAGCTTCAGCTCACCCATGTGTTCAGGCTAACGTGCGTCCGGGGTAGCCGGTAGTCGAGAGGGCGTTTGACCCCCGCAATTCATCTCGCAAATTTATCTCGATGTCAAGATAGTTGCCGGCCTCTAGTAAGCTTGACGGTGGTCGTGACGGCCACACTGAATAAAGAGGAGATATTTTTGTCGAAGATTAAGGTTGAGGGAACAGTTGTCGAGCTCGATGGCGACGAGATGACCCGTATCATCTGGCACGCGATCAAGGAAACGCTCATTCATCCGTACCTCGATATCGACCTCGAGTACTACGATCTCTCCATTCAGAAGCGCGACGAAACCAACGACCAGATCACGATCGACGCGGCCCACGCCATTCAGAAGCACGGCGTCGGCGTGAAGTGCGCGACCATCACGCCCGACGAAGCGCGGGTTGAAGAATTCGGCCTCAAGAAGATGTGGCTCTCGCCGAACGGTACCATTCGCAACATCCTCGGCGGTACCATCTTCCGCGAGCCGATCGTCATCTCCAATATCCCGCGCCTCGTGCCGGGTTGGAACAAGCCGATCATCATCAGCCGTCACGCTTACGGTGACCAGTACAAGGCCACCAACTTTCGTTTCAAGGGCAAGGGCACGCTCAGCATGACCTTCACCCCGCAGGACGGCAGCGAGCCGTCGACCTTCGAGGTGTTCGAAGCTCCCGGCGACGGCGTCGCCATGGGCATGTACAACCTCGACTCGTCGATCACCGACTTCGCCCGGGCCACGCTCAGCTATGGCCTCGAGCGCAACGTGCCGGTGTTCCTCTCGACCAAGAACACCATCCTCAAGGCCTACGACGGCCGGTTCAAAGACATCTTCCAGGACATCTTCGACACCGAATTCAAGACGGCGTACGAAGCGGCCGGTCTCAGCTACGAGCACCGCCTCATCGACGACATGGTCGCCTCGGCCATGAAGTGGGAGGGCGGCTACCTCTGGGCCTGCAAGAACTACGACGGCGACGTTCAGTCCGACACCGTCGCACAGGGCTTCGGGTCGCTCGGCCTCATGACCAGCGTGCTCTCCACCCCCGACGGCAAGATCGTCGAGGCCGAGGCAGCCCACGGTACCGTGACCCGTCACTACCGCCAGCACCAGCTCGGCAAGCCCACCTCGACCAACCCGATCGCGTCGATCTACGCCTGGACCCGCGGCTTGTCCCACCGGGCGAAGCTCGACAATAACGCAGCCCTGGCTGAGTTCGCCCTGACCCTCGAAGACGTCGTCATCAAGACCGTCGAAAGCGGCAAGATGACCAAGGACCTCGCACTCCTGGTCGGCCCGGACCAGACGTACCAGACCACCGAAGAATTCCTCGCCTCGCTCGCTGAGAACCTGCAGACCCGCCTGGCGTAACCTGAACCAGCCCAAAGGACCTCGACCGTTTTCGGTCGGGGTCCTTTTTGCGTACACGAGTGGATGCCGACCCGCTGCGGTACCCGAATCTGCGCGCTGGTGGTGAGCCGGCGGTGCGTCAGCCGGCGAGTGCGCCGGCCGTTGCGGAAACGTCGGAGGTCGTGCAGAGCTGACCCAGACTCCCCGCCTGCGGGACCTGGGGACTGCCCCTATCCGGGGGTGGCCGAGCGCGCTACGGTCACGAGCGAACTGTGCATCGGAACAGTTTTTGTTTCTGTTGTGGAACGAGACCACCTCACACCCTTATCGGATTGGACACCCACGTGAGTTCTTTCTTCAGGCGCACGATGTCGTCGCCGGATGCTGCGCTGAAGCCAGCGTTCACATCGCGCACACGGCGCCGCGCCACAATCGCCGCCGCCGTCACCATTGCCCTGGTGGGCGCATCAACACTCGTCGGCGGGGCGCCGCCCGCGCTGGCAGCGCCAGCCGCAACCGGCCTCGCCGGAAGCATCGGCTCGCCCAGCGGGCAGCGGATGGACTTCACCGCGGGCCGTTACATTGTGACCCTGAGCGACGATGCTGTCGCCCTGTATCGCGGCGGAGTCAACGGGTTCTCGGCGACGATGCCCGGCCTGGGCGCCAAACTCGACGCGCAGAGTCGCTCGGCCGAAACTTACCGGGACTACCTGACTCGCCTGCAGAGTGAACTGGCGGCATCCGTTGACGCCACGGTGGGGGCGTCGTACACGCTCGGGCTCAACGGATTCTCGGCAGAGCTCAGCGGTAAGCAGGCGGCGGCGCTCGCCGCGAAGAAGAACGTGGTGTCGGTGGTTCCCGACACCCTCCTGCACATGACCGCCGAGTCGTCGACCGACTATCTGCAGTTGAGCGGCCCGACCGGGGTCTGGTCCAAGCTGGGTGGCCCGAGCAAAGCCGGCAGGGGCGTGGTGATCGGGGTGCTCGACTCGGGAATCGCGCCGGAAAACCCGTCATTCGCCGGCGACGCGCTCGGCACAACGCCCGGCGACGAGCCATGGCTCGACGGTGACACGATCACCATGAACAAGGCCGACGGCAGCACCTTCACCGGCACCTGCCAGACCGGCGAGCAGTTCGCTGCGAGCGACTGCAGCACCAAGATCGTCAGTGCGCGGTACTACCTCGACGGGTTCGGCGCCGACCAGATCGGCACGGCCGCGACCGGCGAGTACGTCTCCCCGCGCGACGGCGACGGGCACGGTTCGCACACGGCGAGCACCGCCGGCGGCAACTTCGAGGTCGCCGCCAACGTCAACGACGTCGACTTCGGTCCCATCTCGGGTGTCGCTCCGGCCGCCAAAATCGCGGCCTACAAGGTGTGCTGGTCCGGCCCCGATGCCACGACAGCGGATGATGACGGCTGCGCCGGCTCCGACATTCTGGCAGCCCTCGACCAGGCGATCGCCGATGGTGTCGACGTGATCAACTTCTCAATCGGCGGCAGCCCGGCTCAAACCACGTTTTCACCGTTTGACCAAGCATTTCTGGGAGCTGCGGCGGCGGGAATCTTTGTGGCGGCATCCGCTGGAAACGCCGGCCCTGGCCCGTCGACCGTCGACAACGTCGCCCCGTGGATCACCACGGTCGCGGCGAGCACCATTCCGGCCTTCGAAGCCACGGCCACCCTTGGCAACGGTTCGGCCTACGCCGGAGCGTCGATCACCGTGGACCGTAAGCCGGGAGCGACGCCGCTGTCGGGTTCCCTGGTGCGGGCCGATCTCGTGTCGGTCGACGGTTTCGAGCCGGCCGACGCGCTGCTCTGCGCGCCGAACTCGCTCGATACTGCGAAGGTGGCCGGCGCGATCGTGTTCTGTGAGCGCGGCGTCTACGACCGGGTCGCCAAAGCGGACGAGGTTCTGCGGGCCGGCGGCAGCGGAATGGTGCTGGTCAACCGCACCCCGCTCGACGTCGACCCGGACGAGCACTCGGTGCCGAGCATCCACCTGGATGCGCCAGCCTTCGACCCGATCTTCGCCTACGCGGCGACCGGCGGTGCGACGGTCACGTTCACTCCGGACAACACGACGGCCGAGCAGACTCCGGTGCCGCAGGTTGCCGGATTCTCCTCGCGTGGACCGTTGCTGGCCGACGGCGGTGACCTGCTCAAGCCCGATATCGCGGCCCCCGGCGTGGGAATTCTCGCCGACGGTGCCAACGCGGCCGGGGAAAACCCGACGTTCCAGTTCCTCTCGGGCACCTCGATGGCCAGCCCGCACATCGCCGGCCTGGCCGCGCTCTATCTCGGGGTGCGGCCGCTCGCGACGCCCGCCGAGATCAAGTCGGTCATGATGACGACCGCGCTGGACACCGTCGATTCCGCCGGTGTGCGCGTGACCGACCCGTTCGCGCAGGGTGCCGGAGAAGTCACCCCGTCGGCAATGGACTTTCCGGGGTTGATCTACCAGAGTGGTCCGGCCGATTGGCTGGCCTACCTGCAGGGGATCGGGTTCGATGCCGGCGTTGCACCGATAGACGCGAGCAACCTGAACCTGGCGTCGATCCAGATCGGTGCTCTCACGGCGCCGGAGACGATCACCCGCACGGTGACGGCCGTCCAGGTCGGCACCTACACCGCCACTCCGATCGAGATTGGCGGCATCGATGCGGTCGTTTCTCCAACCGAGATGACGTTCACGAGTGTCGGTGAGACGCAGAGCTACACGGTGACGTTCACCAGAACGGATGCCCCGCTCGACGTCTTCGCCACCGGCTCGCTGGACTGGGGTTACGGCGATGGCGGCTCGGGTGACCCTGGCGACTTCTTCTCCATCGTGCACAGCCCGATCGCGGTTCGTCCGGTCACCGTCATTGCCCCGACCGAGGTGGCTGGCGCCGGCGTGGACGGCACGGTCGATGTGACCGTCGCCCCCGGCGGGTCGGAACCGGTGGCGCTGAACCTCAGCGGCCTGGCCAAGGGGGTGCACCAGAACAACGCCGACGACCCGTCCAGCCCGCACACCGATGCGGGCACGACCGGCGACCAGTTCGCCTACGAGGTAGAGATTCAGGGCGACCGGCTGGCACGGTTCGACCTGAACGCCGTGGATGATGCTTCCGACCTCGACCTGTTCGTGCTGCTGCTCGACGGCCCGGGTGGCAACCCGATCGCCGGCTGGCAGTCGGCCACCGGGTCCGCCGATGAGCATGTCGACCTGAGCGACCCGGAGGCTGGCTTCTATCAGGTCATCGTGGACGTCTTCTCGGGCACGACCACGTTTGACGTGAACACGTTCGCGGTTTCGTCTGGCGAGCCCACGAACGGGTTCGCGGCGACGCCGCCGACGATTCAGGGGCCGCAGGGTGTGCCAATCACGTACGCGCTGAGCTGGGCCGGTCTGGTGCCGAACACGCCGTATCTGGGCGTGGTCGACTATGGCGACAGCTCGGCGTCAACGGTTCTCGCCATCGCGGCGAGCGAAGGCAGCGAACCGGTACTGAACACGGTGGCGCCGAGCATTTCGGGCACGCCCGAGATCGGTTCGGTGCTGACGGCTGACCCCGGCCAGTGGACCACCGCGGGTTTGACCTTCGGCTTCCAATGGCAGAGCGACGGAGTCGACATCGCCGGCGCGACCTCGGCGACGTTCAAGCCTACGGCGGCGCTCGCCGGAACGACACTGACCGTGCTGGTCACTGCGTCGGTGCCGGACGGGCCCAGCGTAGCGGCGACCTCGGCCGGGGTCGTGCTGAAGTACGCCGCGAAGGTTGCGGTGAGCCTCAACCACCGAGCCGTGTTCTTCTCCAGTCGCGTCACCGCGTCGATCACGGTCACCAGCAAGGGTGAAGTGGGCGACACTGCCACCATCACGGTCGACACGCGCCGCTTCACGGTGGCGCTCGATGAGAACGGTCGCGGCAGCGTGACGCTGCCGAAGCTCAGCCGTGGCCTCTACAAGGTCGCCGGGCAGTATGCCGGCAACGACCTGGTCGCGGCCGCGAAGAGCGCGTCGCGCTCGCTACTGATCGTGCGGTAGCCCCCGCGGCAGTGGTGCCCGGTCCCTGACCGCACTCTGGACGGGGCCCGGGCCCGGTTTCATAAGGTGGGCCCGGGCCGGGAACGGGTTGCGAGGCTGGGCAGTTTAGGCTGTAGGGATGCGACTGGCGGGATGGGTGCGGGGGCGACTCCGGGCATCCGCTGTACCCGAACCGGGCGTCAGCCCGAAACCGCGGCTGAACCGCGACGTGATCGTGCTCGGCGTCATCGCCTTCTTCGTGATGGTGGGCTTCGGCGTCGTCGTACCGGTGCTGCCGGTCTACGTGCAGAGCTTCGGTGTCGGCAACCTCGAGGTCGGCGCGGTCGTCTCGGCCTTCGCTCTCATGCGGTTCGTGTTCAGCCCCGCCTGTGGTCGCCTGATCGACTGGGCCGGGGAACGAACCGTGCTCGCCGTCGGAATCGGCATTGTCGCACTCTCGAGCGGACTGGTCGGGGCGGCCGACAGCTACCTGCAACTGTTGCTGCTGCGCGGGGCCGGCGGCATCGGCTCCGCCATGTTCTCCGTGTCGGCCATGACGCTGTTGCTGCGCACGGCCGAACCGGGCCGCCGGGCCCGCGCGATCGGCTTCTACCAGGGCGGATTCCTCATCGGCGGCATGGCCGGCCCGGCGATCGGAAGTCTGCTCGCGACCATCTCGCTGACCGCACCCTTCTTCTTCTACGCCGGAACCCTCACCGTGGCCGGCCTGGTCGGGCTGTTCCTGTTGCGCTCGGGCGGCCGGGGCAGCGCGCTGGCCAGCGCCGACGCATCCGCTGTGCGCACGCCGTTTCGCACCGTGCTGCGGGACGAGCGCTTTCGCGCGGCCTGCCTCGCGAATTTCGCGCAGGGCTGGACCTCGCTCGGGGTGCGCACCACCCTCATTCCACTGTTCGTGGTCGTCGTGCTCGGGGGGACGAGTTCGTGGACCGGGATCGCGTTGGCTGCCGCAGCCGTCGCCCAGGCGCTCGCTCTTGCGCCGGCTGCCCGGTTTGTCGACACCGTCGGCCGCAAACCTGCCATTATTGGGGCATTCACTGTGGCCGGGCTCGCGATCGTTGCCATCTCGTTTGCACCGAACATCTGGGTGCTCGGCGGTCTGCTCTGCGTCTACGGGGTCGCCGCCGCCTTCATGGGCACCGCTCCCGCCGCGGCGGTCGGCGATGCGGCCGGGGCGCGCGGGGGCCGCCCGGTGTCGGTGTTCTCCATGTGCGCGGATGCCGGTGCGATCGTCGGTCCGCTGGTTGCCGGCCTGCTCGTCGACGCTTTTTCGTTCTCGGCCGGATTTGCCGTCGGCGCCGTGTTCCTGCTGATCGCCGCCGCCTATGCGCTGCGGATGCCGTCCGAGCGTCGCGTCGCCGCCTGAGTCCGATGGGGCGGCGTCAGGTCGGTCGCGCGCGCGTGGCTTATTCAGGACAGGCCAATGCCGTACGCCGAACTTCCGCATGATTGCGGGGCGCCCGCAGGGCGGCGGTGGCCGATGTCCCGAAATAGCCACAGGAAAGCGCGCGTGAGTGGTCGGGTTGGGAATACCGCGGCAAGTTCATGCGTTTGCATGAATATCAAACTCGCTAGGAGGACCTCATGACCGTACAGACCACCGGACTGCACCACGTCACCGCGATTGCCGGTGCCCCACAACGCAACATCGACTTCTACGTGACCGGGCTGGGACTTCGTCTCGTCAAGAAAACCGTCAACTTCGACGACCCGGGCACCTACCACCTGTACTACGGCGACGATTCCGGCCGGCCCGGCTCGCTGCTCACCTTCTTTCCCTGGACCGGCATTCGCAGCGGCCACACCGGCGCCGGCCAGTCGACCACGACCGCGTTCTCCGTTCCGGCCGGCAGCATCGGCTGGTGGAAGGACCATTTCGCCAAGCTCGGTGTGGAATCCGCCGTGACCGGGCGCTCGTCCCACGAGGAGCGGCTCTCTCTGCGAGACCCCGACGGGCTTCAGCTCGACCTGGTGGCATCCTCAACGGTGGATCCGCGCAATCCCTGGGATTCCGCATCCGTTCCCGCTGAATTCGCGGTGCGCGGGCAGCACTCGTCGGTGCTCACCGTCGCCGACCCGGCGAAGACCGTCCAGGTGCTCACGGACGACCTCGGCATGCACGTCATCTCTGAAACGGATGGCCGCACTCGCGTTGGTGCCGGCGATGGCGCGCCCGGAAACCTCGTCGACGTGCTCGCCGACCCCTCCGGAACCCCCGGCCTGACCGCCGGCGGCAGCGTGCACCACGTGGCCTTCCGGGTGCCGGACCGCGCCACCCAGGCCGAATGGCGTGAACAGCTCGCCGACCGCGGTTACGGCGTGACCGCTATCCTGGACCGCCAGTACTTCACCTCGATCTACTTTCGCGAACCCGGCGGCGTGTTGTTCGAACTCGCCACCGACACCCCCGGCTTCGACATCGACGAGCCGCTGCTCGAACTTGGTCGCTCGCTCAAGCTGCCGCCGTGGCTCGAGCCGAGCCGCGAGGCCATCGAGAACGCGGTGGCGCCGATCGTGCTGCCGCCCGAGAACAACCCGGGGGTAGTGGATGCTCCAGCGCCGGTCGCCGCGCCGGTCGCCGCGCCGGTCGCCGCCTCGGTCGCCGCCTCGGTCACCGAATGAGCGACGCGATGCCGCAGGCCGAGTGGCCGCACCTGTTTCGCCCGGGATCGGACGACGCCCGCGTGCTGCTGATGTTGCACGGGACCGGGGGCAACGAGCAGGAGATCGCCGGGCTCGCCAGCGCGCTCGATCCCACCGCTGCGATACTCGCCCCGCGCGGTCGGGTGCAGGAGAACGGCATGAATCGTTGGTTCCGGCGACTGTCCGAGGGTGTGTTCGACACCGCGGACGTGGCCCGACGCGCTGACGACCTCGCCGCGTTTCTGACCTGGGCGCGCGCCACCTACGCGCTCGGCGACCGGCCGATTGTTGCCGTCGGCTTTTCCAACGGCGCCAATATTGCCCTGGCGACGGCGCTTCTGCACCCGGCGGTGCTGCCTCGCGTGATTGCGTTCTCCGGCATGCATCCGCTCGCCCCCTCGCTCGACGCCGACCGTGGGATCGACGCGCGGGTCGCTGCCGGAGATCTGAGCGCATCCGCTGTGTTGCTACTGAACGGTCGAACCGACCCGATGGCTCCGCTCGGCAGTGTGCAGAAGCTCGCGACCATGCTCGAGGAGCGCGGTGCAAAGGTGCAGTCGGAGCTGCGCCCCGGTGGCCACGGCATCACCGAAACGGATGTCGCCGCCGCGGTGGCTTGGTTGGCCTAGCCCCGCGAGAGCGCAAAAAGTGCCCGTTTGACACGTTCAATCGGGCACTTTTTGCGCTCTCGCGCAACGGGTTAGCGGAGTTCTGTGCGACCGGAGATGACGCCGCTGACCGTCGCGACGACGGCGAAGATCACCGTGATGATGGGGAATCCGAGGTCCCACCAGGCGATCGCGGCCGCGCCGAAGATGGCGATTTCGATGAAGGCCTTGCCGAACGGGTCGAGGCGGAACACCGCCTTGGGGGAGCGGAACAGTGCCCAAACCAAAATGGCGAAGGCGGGGGCGGCGAGTCCGACCAGCACCCCGGGCCAGGGGAGCGGCCAGGCCAGGAAGCCCCAGATGCCGAGGCTGATGAAGGCGAAGAGTTCGAGCACGAACCGGAGCATGTCGTTGGGGCCGATTTTCGGCAGGGCGCGCGTGTCTGTCACTCGTCAATCTTACCGATCCGTCGTGCCGTCGCTTTCCGGGCCCGGGCCCGGAAAGCGGACCCACGATAGATCATGGGCCCCGGACCGTAAGGTGGGCCCGGGCCGCGCGAGGGTGCTGGGTGGTTCAGGCCGGGCCGGGCCTGGGCCCCGTCCCCGGCTACTTGAAGATGATCGTGCGGGCACCGTCGAGCAGCACCCGGTTCTCGGCGAACCACTTCACCGCCTGGGTCAGCGTGCGGCTCTCCTCGTCCTGCCCGATCGACACCAGCTCGGCCGGAGTGCGAGAGTGGTCGACGCGCACGACGTTTTGCTCGATGATCGGTCCTTCGTCGAGGTCGCCGGTCACGAAGTGTGCGGTCGCGCCGATGAGCTTGACGCCGCGGGCATGCGCCTGGCGGTACGGGTTGGCACCCTTGAAACCGGGCAGAAATGAGTGGTGAATGTTGATGGCGCGCCCGCCCAGCCGTGCGCACAGCTCCGGCGAGAGGATCTGCATGTAGCGGGCGAGCACGACGAGTTCGATATCGAGTTCGTCGACCGCCTCGATGACGCGAGTTTCAAAGTCGGCCTTGCTGGCCGCATCCGTTATGGGCAGTGATTCGAACGGCACGCCATAGAACCCGACCAGGTCGCGCAGGGTGCCGTGATTGCTCAGCACGAGCGGAATCTCCACCGGAAGCTGGCCGCCGCGCTGGCGAAACAGCAGATCATTGACGCAGTGCCCGGCCGAGGACGCGAGCACGAGCGTGCGCAGCGGGCGCCCCACGACATCGACGATCGACGCCATCGCATAGCGCTCGATCACCGGGGCGAGCGCCGCCTCGAGTTCGGGTCGGGTCACCGGGGACTGCACCTGCAGGCGGATGAAAAATCGTCCGGTGTCGGCGTTGGAGAATTGCTGGCTCTCCGAGATATTGCCGTGCGCCTGCACGATCGCGCCGGTGACGGCGTGCACGATTCCGGGCTGATCGGCACAGACCAGCGTGATTACCCAGTGATGCGGAGAAGTCATCCGACCAGAATACCGGGCCGGCGAGCGGATGCTGCTGACCTGCAGCCCCGGCCCGAGCGATCGAGTGTGCCCGAGCCATGCTCGATCCCGACGCACTGGCCGCCTTCCCGCCCAGTTGACCCGCCGGCACCGTCCGGTACACTCGACGTGGTCGCGCTGAACAAGCCGGCCCCGGGCGCGCACGTCGGCGCGCAGCCGGCTCCGGTGCGAACGACCGGACGCCCGCCGAGCCACCAGTATGAGTGCATCCATGACCAATACCGCCAACATCTTTCTGCCCACCGTGCCGCGCACCCCTGCCGCGAAGGCCACGCAGCCGTTCCCCTGGGTTGGCCTGATCACCCTCGCCGCCGCCGTTTTTCTGTCGGTCACCTCCGAGATGCTGCCGACCGGCCTGCTGCCGGAGATGAGCGAGAGCCTGAACGTCACCGAGAGCCAGATTGGCCTGCTCGTGTCGTGGTTTGCGTTCACCGTCGTCGTCACGAGCGCGCCCGTCGCGATCCTGACCCGCCGGTTTCCGCGGCACGGACTCATCATCATCGTGCTCGTCATCTTCGCGCTCAGTAGCGTGCTCACCGCCATCGCGCCGACCTACGAGCTGGTCGTCGCGGCGCGGGTGCTCGGCGGCGTCGCCCACGGCCTGTTCTGGTCGGTGGTCGGTGCCTACGCCGCCCACCTCGTGCCCAAGGCGCAAATCGGCCGCGCCGTGTCGATCACCGTCGCTGGCGGAACGCTCGCCTTCGTGTTCGGTGTGCCGCTCGGTACCGCGGCCGGCCACCTGCTCGGTTGGCGCCTCTCCTTCGTCGCCCTCGGCGTGCTCATGCTGATCGGCGCCGCCCTGGTCTGGAAGTTCCTGCCCCCGGTCGCCCGGCATTCCACAAGCACGTCCACAACGGATGCCGCCGCATCCGCTCCCCAGGGCGGTCGCCGCGACGCAACCATTCCCGCTGTCGTGCTGATCTGCTTCATCACCGGCATCACCATGGTCGGCCACTACAGCTTCTACACCTACATCGCGCCGTTTCTGCTCGACGGTCTCGGCGTCGCCGCGAGCCAGCTGGCACCGCTGCTCTTCGCCTACGGTGTCGCCGGGGCGATCGGGCTGCTGCTCGTCGGCACCGTCTTTGGTCCGCGTCCGACGCTCGGCCTCGTGCTCGGTCTGGCGGCCAGCGCTGTGAGCGTCACCCTGCTCGCCCTGTTCAGTGCCACTCTGCCGGTCGCACTCGCCGCTTTCGTGCTCTGGGGAATGGCCTTCGGAACCTTGCCACCGTTGATGCAGACCCGAATGCTGCACGCTGCGTCCCCGGAGATTCGCGACACCGCCTCCGCCTTCTATACCACCGCATTCAACGCTGGAATCGGTGGCGGCGCGCTGCTCGGCGCGGTGCTGATCGAGACCGTCGGGCTCGAATTCGTGCCGCTGGTCTACGTGGGTTTGCTCGTCATCGCGCTCACGCTCGTGGTCGTCACCGACCTGGTCGGCAGCCGCCGCTCCTGACGTTTTCATCACTCTGACTTCGTGCAGGACGGGGACCGCACCGGAGGCGACCGCTGCACGTTTGCGGCGCCGACGGCAGACCGTCCCTTGTCGGCGGGTAGACTAGACCTTCACACCCCGACCTGACAAGCCTGGAGGCCGCATGGTTCAATTCCTCCTCGCGTTTGTCGTTCTCTCGGTGCTCACGCCGTGGCTCACCCGGCGCGTCGGCACCCGCGTCTTCTACCTGATCGCCCTGCTGCCGGCCGGAGCGTTTGCGTACACGCTCACCCAGACCGCCACGGTCACCGCGGGTGGGGCCGTGACCCAGTCCATTCCGTGGATTCCGCAGCTCGGCATCAGCCTCTCCTTACGGGTCGATACCCTGGCCTGGCTGCTCGCCCTCGTGGTCACCGGCGTCGGTGCCCTCGTACTGATCTATTGCGCGCGTTACTTTACCGACGACGAACCGAGTCTCGGCCGGTTCGCGGCGCTGCTGCTGGCCTTCGCCGGCACCATGTACGGCCTGGTCACCGCAGACGACCTGGTGATCATGTTCATGTTCTGGGAGATCACCAGCGTGCTCTCCTACCTGCTGATCGGGCATTACACCCATAAACGGGAGAGTCGCGGCGCTGCCCTGCAAGCCCTGATCGTGACGACCTTCGGCGGCCTGGTCATGCTCGTGGGCGTCGTGATGATCTCGGTCGCCTCCGGCACCACGAGCCTGGCCTATATCGTCGCCAACCCGGTGACCAGCACGATGGGTACCTGGGCGATTCTGCTCATCCTGGTCGGGGCGCTCTCCAAGAGTGCGCTCGTGCCGTTCCACTTCTGGCTGCCCGCCGCGATGGCCGCACCCACCCCGGTCAGCGCCTATCTGCACGCCGCCGCGATGGTCAAGGCCGGCATCTACATCGTCGCCCGGCTCGCTCCCGGCTACGCCGACAGCGCTGGCTGGCTGCCGGTGCTGGTCACGCTTGGCGTCTGGACCATGGTCGTCGGGGCCTGGCGTGCGCTGCGCCAGTACGACCTCAAGCTGCTGCTCGCCTATGGCACGGTCAGCCAGCTCGGCTTTCTCATGATCGCGATCGGATTCAATACCCGCGACACCGCGCTCGCCGGGGCCGCCCTGCTGCTCGCGCACGCCCTCTACAAGGCCACCCTCTTTCTCGTCGTCGGCGTGATCGACCACCGCGCCGGCACCCGGGACTGGCGCAAACTGAGCGGCGTCGGCCGCAGCGCCCCGGCGCTCGCGCTGATCGCGCTCGTTGCCGTCGCGTCGATGGCCGGGCTGCCCCCGTTGTTCGGTTTCGTCGCCAAGGAAGCCGTCTTCACCTCGCTGTTCGATGCCGGCGTCGGGGGATCCGGCTGGGGCTACGCGGCCCTCATCGGCACGGCCGTTGGATCCGTGCTGACGGTGGCCTACAGCATCCGTTTCTTCTGGGGTGCGTTTGGAACGCGCAGGGAACAGCCGGACACCGTGCTGCACGCGAGCCCGTGGGACACCCTGCTCGCCCCCGGCGTGCTCACCGTCGCGACGATTGGACTCGGCCTGTTCGCCGCGCTGCTCGACCCGCTGCTCGCGCCCTACGCCGACACCGTGCCGGGCGCTGGCAGCATCACCGAGCCGCCTTACCATCTCGCGCTCTGGCACGGGTTCGAGCCGGCGCTGTATCTCAGCGCCGTCGTTCTACTGCTCGGTGCGCTGCTGTTCCGGGCGCGCCGAGGAGTGTCGAAATTGCAGGCGAAGGTGCCCGACGTTATCGACGCCAGCCGCGGCTATGGTAAGGCCATCCGCAGTGTCGACCGGGTCGCCGCCCGGGTCACCCACTTCGCCCAGCAGGGCGGGCTGCCGCAGTACCTCGGCACGATTCTCAGCGTGTTCGTGGTCGCCCTCGGCTTCGCAGCGTTCGTCAACCGTACCTGGCCCGGAACGATCGTGCTCTGGGACTATCCAGGCCAGGTATTGATTGCCCTGATCATGGCCATTTGCGCGGTGATGGCGGCTCGGGTCGGGCAGCGGATGACCGCGGTCATCCTCGCCGGCGTCACCGGCTACGGCCTCGTCGCCCTGTTCGCCTTTCATGGTGCGCCCGACCTCGCCCTGACCCAGGCCCTGGTCGAATCGATCACCCTGGTGATCTTCGTGCTCGTGCTGCGCCGCCTGCCGGCGAACATCGCCCAGCACAACAAACCGGTGCGCCGCAAACGCCGCCTGCTGATCGGCAGCCTGGTCGGCCTGGTCATGGGCACGATCGGTTTCATCGCCCTCGGCGCCCGCGACTTTGCGAGCATCGCCGGAGCCCTGCCGCGCCTCTCGGTCGACGACGGGCACGGCGACAATATCGTCAACGTGATGCTCGTCGACATTCGCGCCTGGGACACCATGGGCGAGGTGTCCGTGCTCATCGTCGTCGCGACCGGTGTCGCGAGCCTGCTGTTCGTCTCCGGCCGCTACTCGGTCCTGCCGCGCCTGAAGGAATCCCGCAGCCTGCGCGCGGGCGCCAACCGGCGCCGCATCGTGGCCGACCCGGAGCTGTCCAGCGAGGGGCACGCCGTCACCCGGCAGGCGTTCCTGCTCGCCGGGCGCAAGAACGACCCGCGCAACCGGTCGATCCTGATCGAAGTGCTCGTGCGATTGCTGTTCCACCCGGCCATGATCGTGTCGATCTACCTGCTCTTCGCCGGCCACAACCTGCCCGGCGGCGGTTTCGCTGGCGGGCTGCTCGCCGGCCTCGCCCTGGTGGCTCGCTACCTTGCCGGGGGGCGTTACGAACTCAGCGAAGCCGCACCGATCGACCCGGGCAAGATCCTCGGCCTCGGCGTCATCCTCGCCGTGGGCATGGCTGTCGTCTCGCTGTTCTTCGACGGGATCCCCCTCGAATCGGCCTACTTCACCGCCACAGTGCCCGTACTCGGTGACCTGTCCTTTGGCACCTCGACCATCTTCGATATCGGCGTCTACCTCGTCGTGATCGGCCTGACCTACGACATTCTGCGCAGCCTCGGCAGCGAGATCGATCGGCAGAGCGAGAACGACGAAATCGGCCCGCGGCCCGCGCCCGATGACACAGCTGCCCCGGCCGAGCCCTCGACCGACACGGCTGCAGGGCTGAACATCCATCCCCTGCACGAGATCCCGAACGGAGGAGGCACGCGATGAGCGCCTCCCTCACCCTCGTCATCGTCATGGCCGTCATGTACGCGGCCGGCGTCTACGTCATGCTCGAACGCAGCCTTACCCGGGTGCTGATCGGATTTCTGCTGGTCGGCAACGCCACCAACCTGCTCATCTTCATCATGAGCGGACGTCCCGGCAGCTCGCCGATCGTCACCGGCACGAGCGTTCAGGACATGGTCGACCCGATTCCGCAGGTGCTCATGCTCACCGCGATCGTGATCAACTTCGGCATCACCGCGCTGCTGCTCGCCCTCATCTACCGGTCCTGGTGGCTGGCCCAGCTCGGCGACGAGGGCGACACCCTTACCGACGAGCACGCCACCGAAAGTGCCGGCGACGCCGACGCCACCTTCCGTTCCTCCTCCGACGATGACGACGCCATCGCCGAGTCCATCGACGAGTTCGAGCGCGGCGACGGCGCCACCAGCGATGAAGACACGTCGAAAGCGGATGCTGCCGGCCGCGCCGGCGCATCCGCTTCAGACGAGAGGAACGCGCGATGACCGCCCTGGTTCCCCTGATCGTCTGCCTGCCGCTGCTCGGTGCGGCGGTCGCCCTGATGCTCGGCCAGCGCCGCCGCCTGCAGGTTCTCGTGAGCGTTCTCAGCCTCGGGGCGGCGACCGTGATGAGCGCCGTACTGCTGGTCCTGGTCGACCGGCACGGACCGGCCGTGGTGCAGGTCGGCGGCTGGGACGCGCCGTGGGGCATCGTGCTCGTCGTCGACCGACTGTCGGCGATCATGCTGCTCATCTCGGCGCTCATGCTGCTCGGCGTGCTGCTGTTCGCCGTCGGCCAGGGCATCATCGACGGTGACCTCGAAACGCCGGTCTCGATCTTTCACCCGACCTACCTCGTGCTGGCCGCCGGCCTGTTCAACGCCTTCGTCGCCGGCGACCTGTTCACCATGTACGTCGGTTTCGAGATGCTGCTCTCGGCCAGCTATGTGCTGCTGACCCTTGGCGGTACGGGAGCGCGCATCCGGGTGGGTATCACCTACATCGTGGTGAGCCTGGTGTCGTCCCTGCTGTTCCTCAGCGCGATCGCCCTCATCTACGGCGCCACCGGCACGGTCACCCTCGCCCTCATCGCCGAGCGGATGCCCGATCTCCCCGCCGATATTCAGCTGATTCTCGGTCTGTTGCTGCTGATCGCCTTCGGGGTGAAGGCCGCGGTCTTTCCGATGTCGTTCTGGCTGCCGGACTCCTACCCGACCGCGCCCGCCCCGGTCACGGCGGTCTTCGCCGGGCTGCTCACCAAGGTCGGGGTGTACGCGATTCTGCGCACCCAGACGTTGTTCTTTCCCGACAATCAGTTCTCGACGCCGCTCATGGTCGTCGCCGCGCTGACCCTGCTGGTGGGCATTTTGGGCGCGCTCGCCCAGGCCGATGTCAAACGGCTGCTGTCGTTCACCCTGGTCAGTCACATCGGCTACATGCTGTTCGGGATCGCGATCGGCACCCCGCTCGCCATCGCCGCGACCATCTTCTACGTCGTGCACCACATCACCGTGCAGACGACCCTGTTTCTGGCCGCCGGGCTGATCGATCGGGTCGGCGGAACCACCTCGCTGTCGCGGCTCGGCGGGCTGCTGAAATCGTCGCCGCTGGTGGCCATTTTGTTCTTTCTCGGCGCGCTCAACCTCGGCGGAATCCCGCCGTTCTCCGGTTTTCTCGGCAAGATCGCCCTGTTTCAGGCCGGCACGATCGTGGCCGACCCGCTCATCTACGTGCTGATCGGGGTCGGCGCGCTCACCTCGCTGCTGACTCTCTACGCCCTCGCCCGGGCTTGGAACCTGGCGTTCTGGCGGCCGAAGAAACAGGTGAAGGACTACACCTCGTCAATGTCGGCGCAGCTCGTGGAAGACCCGCAGGACGCTGGGCTCGTGCTGAAGAAGACGATCTCGCCGCTCATGGTCGGCGCGACCACCTCCATGCTCGTGCTGACACTGGGGCTGACGGTGTTCGCCGGGCCGATCTTCGCCCTGGCCACCCGGGCTGCCGCCAATATCAGCTCGCCGTCGACCTACATTGATGCCGTGTTCCCGAACGGTACCGGTTCAATCGAAGATAGCAACGTGGGCACCAACTTCGAGGAGGGTTCCCGATGACCACGCCGCGCGAACGGCGGGGCGCCGTCGGCAACCAGATTCCGCCGTTGATCGCCCTGATCGTGCTGTGGATGCTGCTCTGGGGCGAATTCTCCTGGCTCAATCTGCTCGTCGCGCTCGTCGTTGGCATCGTCGTTACCGTGGCGTTTTATCTGGTGCCGGTGCAGCTGAGTGGGCGGCTGCATCCGCTGCACACCGTCGTATTCTTCGTGCGACTGATCCTGGACATTGTGCGCGCCTCGATCGACGTGTCCTGGCTGGCCGTGAAGCCGCGGCTGGTCACGTCGAACGCCATTCTGGAGATTCGACTGCGCACCCGCAGCGACCTCATTCTCACCTGGACCGCCGTGGCCACGTCGATCGTTCCCGGCTCGATCGTGGTCGACATCGACCGGGAATCGTCGATCCTCTACCTGCACGTGCTCAATATGCAGAGCGCTCGCGATATCGAGAGTTTTCGCCGCCGGGTGCTGGACACCGAGCGACGCATCGTGCGCGGGTTCGGCTCAAGCGAAGACGTTGAACGGATGCGCGGGGTGCGGCCCGCAGATCGGCGCGCATCTCGCCTGAAGGGAACCTCATGATGTTGCAGATTGTGGCCGTCGTCGCGTCGATCATGTTCGCGGTCGGCGCGCTCCTGGCCGTCTACCGTATCGTCGTCGGCCCGAGCGTGCTGGACCGGGTCATCGCCTCCGATGTGCTGGTCGCGACGATCATTTGCGCCCTCGCCGCGGAGATGGCGCTCAACCGGCACACCGACACCCTGCCGGTGCTGCTCGTGCTGGCGCTGTTCGCGGTGCTCGGATCGCTCAGCGTCGCCCGCTTTCTGCCGGCCAGGGACAGCGCATGAGCGCCCTGTTGCACGACGTGCTGACGGCTATTCTGGTGCTCGCCGGCGCTGCGATGTGCCTCGCCGCCGGAATAGGGCTGATTCGCTTTCCCGACGTTCTGTCTCGACTGCACGCCGCGACCAAGCCGCAGATCTTCGGGCTCATGGCCGTGACAGCGGATGTCGCGATCAACAATTTCTCGGTCGGCACCGTCACCCTCGTGGTCGCCATCGTGGTGTTTCAGGCGCTGACCGCGCCGATGGCCGCGCACCTCGTGGGTCGGGCCGCCTACGAGACCGAGCACCTGCGGCCCGACCTGCTCATCGTTGACGAGCTGCGCGATCGCCGCGCTGCCCGCTGACCCGGCCCGCTCGCCCCAGCGTGGCTCGCGGCACTCATTAGCGGTCGTGGCGCCCCGAGCTAGCGGTGCCCGCGAGGCTGCCGAGTGCCGCGCGACCGGAGCCGCGCCGACCAGCGCCACGAAAAGACGCGCGCGGCGGCATCCGCTGATATAATGGTCGAGTCGCAACTGGCGTAGCACGAAGATGGGTCACCATTGGGGAGCGACTGACACGGTTAGTGGCCGCACGCCTGGGCCGCAACATCCATATATAAGGAGAACTCCGTGCCTGATTCCGCTACCGTCTTGAAGTCGACCTTCAACGAACCGCTCTCGGTCGTTGACCCCGAGATCGCCGCTGTGCTCGAGCAGGAGCTCGGCCGCCAGCGCGACTACCTCGAAATGATCGCGAGCGAGAACTTCGTTCCGCGCGCCGTGCTGCAGTCGCAGGGCTCCGTGCTCACCAACAAGTACGCCGAGGGCTACCCTGGACGCCGCTACTACGGCGGCTGCGAGTACGTCGACGTCGCCGAGCAGCTCGCCATCGACCGGGCCAAGAGCCTGTTCGGAGCCGCCTACGCGAACGTGCAGCCGCACTCCGGCGCCACAGCGAACGCCGCAGTCCTCTCCGCCATCGCCACCCCCGGCGACACCATCCTCGGTCTCGAGCTGGCCCACGGCGGCCATCTCACCCACGGTATGAAGCTCAACTTCTCCGGCAAGCTGTACAACCCGGTCGCCTATGGAGTCGACCCGGAGACCTTCCGCGTCGACATGAATGTCGTGCGCGACAAGGCACTCGAGAGCAAGCCGAAGGTCATTATCGCCGGCTGGTCTGCCTACCCGCGTCACCTCGACTTCGAAGCTTTCCGCGCCATCGCCGACGAGGTCGGCGCGCTGCTCTGGGTGGATATGGCCCACTTCGCCGGGCTCGTCGCCGCCGGCCTGCACCCCTCGCCCGTGCCCTACGCCGACGTCGTGTCGAGCACCGTGCACAAGACCCTCGCCGGCCCGCGCTCGGGCTTCATCCTCTCGCGGGACATGACCCTGGCCAAGAAACTCAATTCCAACGTGTTCCCCGGCCAGCAGGGCGGCCCGCTGATGCACGTGATCGCCGCCAAGGCGACCGCGTTCAAGCTCGCCGGCGAGCCTGAGTTCAAGGAACGTCAGGAGCGTACCCTGCGCGGTGCCCGAATCCTCGCCGAGCGCCTGACCGCTGATGACTCGCGCGAGCACGGCATCGACGTGCTCACCGGCGGAACCGACGTGCACCTCGTGCTCGCCGACCTACGCCACTCCGAGATCAACGGCCAGCAGGCCGAGGATGCCCTGCACGAGGTGGGCATCACGGTGAACCGCAACTCCGTTCCGTTCGACCCGCGCCCGCCGATGGTCACGTCGGGCCTACGTATCGGCACGCCGGCCCTGGCCACCCGCGGATTCGGCGACGCCGAGTTCACCGAGGTTGCCGACGTCATCGCCGCGGCACTCAAGCCCGGCGCCGACATCGCCGCGCTCCGCACCCGCGTCGGAGCGCTCACGCAGGCGTTCCCGCTGTACTCCGGGCTGGAGCAGTAGCTCCTTCGAGAACGGATGCTGCCGGCCGGCCTGGCCGGCAGCATCCGTCATCTCGTGCCCGCCTGCGAGTGACCAGCGCGATGCACCCCCGCCGCACCTTTGTCCGGGGCCTGGGCCCCGTCCCTGGGCCCACGTTATAACCTGGGCCCGCGAACGGGGCCCGGGCCCCGACCGAGTGACCTGGACGACAATACCGATCTGAACCACAACAGTAGGGAACCGCAAATGACGGCAATCACACTCGACGGCGTCAAGACCGCGTCTGATATCAAGGCTGAGCTTCGCGATCGCATCGTGGCTCTGCGCGCGCACGGTGTCGTGCCCGGACTGGCCACCCTGCTGGTCGGCAATGATCCCGGCTCAAAGACCTACGTCGCCGGCAAGCACAGCGACTGCGCCGAGGTTGGCATCGAATCGATTCGCATCGACCTGCCCGGCTCGGCGACCAGTGCCGACGTGCGTGCCGCCATCAAGGATCTTAACAACAGCCGCGAGGTGACCGGCTACATCATTCAGCTGCCGCTTCCGGTCGGCCACAACGAGAACGCGATGCTCGAACTGATCGATCCGTCGAAGGATGCCGACGGCCTGCACCCGACCAACCTCGGGCGTTTGGTGCTCGGGATCGAGGGCGAACTGCGCTCCCCGCTGCCGTGCACCCCGGCCGGAATCGTCGAGCTGCTGCGCCGCTACGACGTGCCGATCGTGGGCAAGAAGGTCGTCGTGGTCGGTCGCGGCCTCACCGTCGGTCGCCCGCTTGGCCTGCTGTTCACCCGCAAGGGCCTCGATGCGACCGTCACCCTGACGCACTCGCGGACCGTCGACCTCGCCGGTGAGGTGCGCCGTGCCGATATCGTCGTGGCCGCAGTCGGAGTGCCGCACCTGATCCAGGCCGACTGGATCAAGCCGGGCGCCGCCGTCCTGGACGTGGGAATCACCCGCGTGCACAACGAAGTCACCGGCAAAGGCCGTCTGACCGGTGACGTACATCCCGATGTTGCCGCGGTCGCCGGGCACCTGTCGCCGAATCCGCGTGGCGTCGGCCCGATGACCCGCGCGATGCTGGTCTCGAACGTGGTCAAGGCCGCCGAGCAGTCGCTGCTCGCGTAGCGGCGCGGCCACGAGGCTCGGCGGGCCGCGGTGAACGCTGCCCGCGTAGCGACTCTGCCGACGGTTCGGCCGGCCGTAGCTAACGACGGTGAGTTTCGCTACACGCCGTTGCCGTCGTGCGCCTCGTACGGCGCGTCGCCTATTTACCGGCAGTAGCGGCCGCGCGGGGCATCCGTTTTGTTACGGCTGGGCGAGGGCGGCGCGGTGCAACTCGGTGTGTTCCAAATAGTTCTGCGCATTGTGACGGATGCTGTCGATCTCGTCGTCGGTCAGCGGGCGTCGAACCTTGGCGGGAACGCCGGCCACGAGGGATCCGGGCGGCACCACGGTTCCGCCGAGCACGACGGCTCCGGCAGCGACGAGGGATCCGGTGCCGATGACGGCGCCGTTGAGAATGGTCGCGGACATACCGACCAGTACATTGTCTTCGATCGTGCAGCCGTGCAGCACGGCGCCGTGCCCGACCGAGACGCCGGTGCCGAGGGTGAGCGGAAAGTCGGTGTCGACGTGGCAGGAGACGTTGTCCTGCAGGTTCGAGCCGGCCCCGATCGTGATCGGCTCCAGTTCGGCGCGCAGCACGGAGTTGTACCACACGCTGGCCCGGTCGGCGAGGGTGACATTGCCCACGATCACCGCGCCCGGAGCGACGAACGCGCTCTCGGCGATGCTCGGGGCCGGCGTATTCGGCAGGACGATGATTCGGGCGGCGCTGTCAGCAGTCATACGCGTCAGCCTAGCCCGGGGCGGCGAGGCGGCGAGGCGGCGAGGCAGTGAGACTGCGAGGCAGGCAGCGGGGAGTGGGAGCGGCCGGGCAGGCAGTGCGGCAGGGGGGGCGGCGAGAGAGCGGGGCAGCGGGGGCGGCCGGGTACCAAGGCAGGCGGGGCCGGGAGGCGCAGCGGCAGGGAGGCAGCGAGCCCGTGCGGTGAGCCGGCGACCGGCAGCGGCCCGCGCTCGTCGCAACGCGCAGGCGGCCCGCCCCGGAATTGGGGAGGCCGATCGCGAGGGCCGCTGGCGGCCGANGGGAGGCCGATCGCGAGGGCCGCTGGCGGCCGAGTTCGGGACCGAACTCGGCCCGGCGGGATCAGATGCCCTGCGCCAGCCGATAGTAGGCCTGGTTCCAGCGCACCTCGCGGGTGAAGTCGCGCAGGGTGGTGGACTTGTCGATCACGAGGAGCTCCGTGCGCGCGATCTCGGCGAAGTCCTGGAAGGCATCGATGCCGACGGCCGTCGACATGACGGTGTGGTGGGCGGCGCCGGCGGTTAGCCAGGCTGCGGCTGAGGTGGCGAAGTCGGGCTCCGGACGCCAGACGGCGCGACCGACCGGGAGTTTCGGGAGTGCCTCGGTGGGCTCGACCACCTCGACGACGTTCGCGATGAGACGGAACCGGTCGCGCATGTCGCTCATCGCGACCACGACCGCGGTGCCGGGGGCAGCGTTGAAGACGAGGCGTACGGGATCCTCGCGGCCACCGATGCCGAGCGGGTGGATCTCGAGGGTCGGCTTCTCGGTCGCCAGCGCCGGGTTGACCTCGAGCATGTGAGCGCCGAGGATGAGTTCGGCCCCGGGGGTGAGGTCGTAGGTGTAATCCTCCATGAGGCTCGCGCCGCCGGGGAGACCGGCGCCCATTACATTGGCCACGCGCACGAGGATGGCCGTCTTCCAGTCGCCCTCCCCGGCGAAGCCGTAGCCCTGCTCCATCAGTCGTTGCACGGCAAGGCCGGGCAGCTGGCGAAGCGCGCCGAGGTCTTCGAAGCTCGTGGTGAAGGCGCTGAAGCCGCCGGCCTCGAGAAAGGACTTGAGCCCGATCTCGATCGCGGCGCCGTAGCGGAGCGACTCGTGGCGTTCGCCGCCGGTGCGCAATTCGGGAACGACGTCGTAGCGCTCTTCATACTCGGCGATCAGGGCGGTGATCTCGGCATCCGTTGCCGCGTGCACTGCCTCGGCGAGTTCATTGACCGGCCAGGTGTTCACCTGCACCCCGAAGCGCAATTCGGCCTCGGTCTTGTCGCCCTCGGTGACGGCGACGTAGCGCATGTTGTCGCCGAACCGGGCGAGTTTCATGCTGCGGCTCGCCGCCCAGCCGGCGGCAGCGCGGGTCCAGGTGCCGATGGTGCGAGTCACGGCCGGGTTGGAGACGTGGCCGACGACGGTCTTGCGGGATACCCCGAGCCGGGTCTGGATATAGCCGAACTCACGGTCGCCGTGGGCGGCCTGGTTGAGGTTCATGAAGTCGAAGTCGATCTCGCTCCAGGGCAGCTCCACGTTGGCCTGAGTGTGCAGGTGCAGCAGCGGTTTGGTCAGAGCGTCGAGCCCGGAGATCCACATCTTCGCGGGCGAGAAGGTGTGCATCCAGGCGATCAGGCCGATCACCGCGTCGTCGGAGTTCGCGTCGAGTGCCGCCCGGCGGATCGATTCGGAGTCCTTGAGCACCGGTTTCCACACGATTTTCACCGGGATATCGCTGGTCGCGCCGAGCGCGTCGGCGATGGCTCTGGACTGATCGGCGACCTGCCGCAGCGTCTCCTCGCCGTAGAGGTTCTGGCTGCCGGTGAGAAACCAGACTTCTACGTGATCGAGGGTCGTGGTGAGAGAAGGCATGGGTTGAGTGCTCCTTGTGCTGCTAGCGGTTGAAGTGTGAGGTGATTGCGGCGTCGAGGCAGGTGGTCACGCCGCCGCGCCGGCGTCGCGTTTGAGGCCCTTGAGCCGGTGCATGACGTCGTTTGCGCCGCGGCCGAAGTAGTCGTGCAGCAGAGAATACTCGGCGAAGAGCTGGTCGTAGGCCGTGGCCGACTCGGCATCGGGCGTGTACACGTTCTGGTTGAGCTTGCCCATGGCCTCGCCCGCCGCGCGCACGTCCGGATACGCGCCGGCGGCCACGGCGGCGTGGATGGCGGAGCCGAGTGCAGGCCCCTGCTCGCTGTCAATCGTGGAGATGGGCATCCGCAGAATGTCACTGTAGGTCTGCATGAGGAACGCATTCTTGAGCAGTCCGCCGGCCACGATGAACTCGGTCACCGGCACTCCGCTGGCGTTGAAAGTTTCCACGATGGTGCGGGCGCCGAACGCCGTGGCTTCGAGCAGGGCGCGGTAGACCTCCTCCGGTCGGGTGGTGAGCGTCGTGCCGAGCACGAGGCCGGAGAGCTCATGGTCCACGAGTACCGAACGGTTGCCGCTGTGCCAGTCGAGGGCGATCAGGCCGTGCCCGCCGACCGGCTGGTCCTTGATCAGTTCGGTCAGATACTGGTGCACGCTCAGGCCCGCAGCCTCCGCCGCGGCAAAGTACCGTTCGGGAACCTGGTTGTTGACATACCAGGCGAAGATGTCGCCCACGCCGGACTGGCCGGCTTCGTACCCGTACAGCCCGGAGACGATGCCACCGTCAACGACGCCGCACATGCCGGGTACCTCGGCGAGTCGATCCGAATTCATGACGTGGCAGGTGCTCGTGCCCATAATGGCTACCATCTGGCCTGGGTTCACGGCGCGCGCGGCCGGTGCCGTGACGTGCGCATCGACGTTGCCGACGCTGACGTGAATACCCTCGGGTAGTCCCGTCCAGGCCGCGGCTTCGGCCGTGAGGGTGCCGGCGGATGCTCCCAGTTGGCCGATCTCGTGGGTCACCTTGTCGAGGGCGAACCGGGAGAAAGCCGGATTGAGCGCCCCGAGAAATTCCTCACTCGGGTACTCGCCGTCCTGCAAGATTCCCTTGTAGCCGGCGGTGCAGGCGTTGCGCACATACCGGCCGGTGAGCTGCCAGACGATCCAGTCCGCGGCCTCGACCCAGTGGTCCATGCGCTCGTATAACTCGGGATCTTCCTCGAGGAGCTGCAATCCCTTGGCGAATTCCCATTCGCTGGAGATGAGCCCACCATAGCGGGGCAGCCAGCTTTCGTCGCACGAGGTAGCGAGATCGTTGATGCGGTCGGCCTGGGGCTGCGCAGAATGGTGCTTCCACAGCTTGACGTAGGCGTGCGGACGGTCGGCGTACTCCGGCAGCTCGTTGAGCGGGGTACCGTCGGTGATGACCGGAACCATCGTGCAGGCGGTGAAATCGGTGCCGATGCCGATGACCCGGGCCGGGTCGATTCCCGCACTGGCTAGTGCTGCCGGAACGGCGCTCTTCAGCACGGCAACGTAGTCCTGGGGAACCTGCAGGGCCCACTCCGGTGGCAGCTTCGCGCCCGTAGCCTGGAGGGTGGTGTCCATGACCGCGTGGGGATAGTCGAGCACGGCCGAGCCGAGTTCGGCGCCGTCCGAGACGCGCACGACGACCGCGCGGCCGGATAGTGTTCCGTAATCGATGCCGATGACGTAGGACTCGGTCCCGGCTGGTGCGTCTGCGCGCGATTGCTCTGCGGTCGTGCTCACTGATCGACTCCCTTGGCGGCATGCGGATGCGATCGGTCACGTGCGCGAGATACTCGCCGTCGATGACCGATCACGATTACTGAATGTTAGCGCACTATCACTTCCTGTCAATTGACAATTTCTACCCTGGTTTCGCTGATCGACAATTGGTCAGAGGACTGTTCGGCTTGGTTTTCGAGCCCTTCTGACGCTATTCATGGTGCGCTAACATGGGGCGACCGGGGTTGTCGCCTCGGAGGGGAGGAGTCGCATGGCTAGGGAACCTCGGCCGCGCGGTCAGAGCGTACGCATGATCGACGTTGCGAAACTCGCCGGGGTGTCACAACAAACCGTCTCCCGGGTCGTCAACGGGCACAGCAACGTGGGCGCCGAGGTGCGGGACCGCGTCGAACGGGCCATTGCGCAGTTGCGGTACAACCGCAATTGGGCCGCACATGCCCTGGCCACGAACCGATCCATGAATCTGGGTGTGGTGTCCCATTCCCTTCCAGTGCACGGTTCCGCCCTGGTGCTCTTCGGTGTTGCCGAAGAGGCGCGGCGCAACGGCTATACGACCAGTCTGGTGACCATTCCCCGGGTCGATTCGGCCGGCATCCGTACCGCGCTCGATACGCTCGTCGCCGATGCGGTCGATGGGATCATCGTGCTCGCGCCGATGACGGCCGCCGCCCCGGTATTGCTGGGGCTGGATCCCGAGGTGGCGATCGTACGGTTCGAGCAGGGTTCACCCGCGAGTTCGACGGCGGTGTCGATGGACGATGCGCTGGGAGCACAGCTGGCGACCCGGCACCTGCTTGATCTGGGGCACGACACGGTCTGGCACGTCGGCGGGCCACCCGGCTGGATGGCTTCGGAGGCACGGCGCGCCGGATGGCTGTCCGAACTCGCGCGGCGCCACCGAACGGTCAATCCCGAGTTCTGCACCGAGGATTGGACAGCCGATTCCGGCTACCGGGCCGGAGTGGCCATTGCCGAGGATCCCACGATCACCGCGGTCCTGGTGGCCAACGACGCGATGGCGCTCGGAGTCATTAAAGCCCTCACCGAACGAGGGATCGACGTGCCCGGCGACGTGAGCGTCGTCGGCTTCGATGACATGAGCGAGGCCCGCTATTTTCAACCTGGCCTCACGACCGTTCGGCTCGACTTCAACGAGGTCGGCCGGCTGGCGGTGGACCGGGTGCTGCGGCTGATGGGCGGCGAGCCCGCGGAGCTGATCCCGGTCATCCAGCCGGTCCTGGTGGTGCGCGACAGCACCGCGGCGCCGGGTCAGCGCCGCGCTCGTTCCGCTAGTTGAGCGGACTGCCGTCGCGGGCGGCTCCATCGGCGGCGTGCACCACGAACAGGTCGGGGGTGGTGAAGCCGTGGGCGGCGAAGGCGGCGAGAACGGCGGCCTGTACGGCGGGCACGAATTCAGTCGGAGTCAGGGCGATGGCCGCGCCGCCGAAACCGCCACCGGTCATGCGCGCACCGATCGCGCCGGCCGCCCGTGCGGTGACCACGGCGAGGTCGAGCTCCGGCGCTGAAATCTCGAAGTCGTCCCGCATCGACCGGTGCGAGGCATCGAGCAGATCGCCGATCGCGGCGCATCCGCTCACTCGCAGGGTCTGCACGGTGTCGAGTACGCGCTGATTCTCGGTGACGATGTGGCGCACCCGGCGAAAGGTTTCGTCGTCGAGCAGCGCCTGCGCTCGGGGGAGATCGTCGACGCTGAGATCGCGCAGGGCGGGCACCCCCATGATGCGGGCGCCGGCCTCGCAGGACGCGCGGCGCGCGGCGTAACCGCCCGTTGCGTGCGAGTGGCTGACCCGGGTGTCGATGATCAGCAGTTCCAGGCCGGCCGGGTTGAGTCCGAGCGGGATCACCTCGGCCGCGAGGCTCCGGCAGTCCAGAAACACGGCCGCGTCGACCTGGCCGAGCAGTGACGCCGACTGGTCCATGATGCCTGTTGGGGCGCCCACGACGCGGTTCTCGGCGAGCTGGCCGACCCGTGCCAGGGTCGGCCGATCGAGGTTCAGGCCCCAGACCTCGTTGAGGGCGACCGCGACGGCGCATTCGAGCGCGGCCGATGAGGAGAGTCCGGCCCCGACCGGCACATCGGAGTCGACATAGATGTCGAACCCCGGCAGAACAGCGAGGTCTGCTCCGAACTGTCCCAGCGCCCAGGCTACGCCGAGCGGGTAGGCCGACCAGCCGTTCAGGTTTTCGAGAACCAGTTCGTCGAGCGACACAGCGACGGTCTCGGCGGCGAAAGAACTGGCCACGCGAATAACCCGGTCGGTCCTCGTCGCCAGCGCAACGACGGTGCGCCGGTCGATGGCGAGAGGCAGCACGAATCCGTCGTTGTAATCGGTGTGCTCACCGATCAGATTCACTCGACCGGGCGCCGACCACAGTCCGGTCGCGGTGCGATTGAAGCGGTTCGCGAAGTCGGCCTGGGCGGCGCGATCCAGATCATTCACGAGGGTGTTCCGTCAGTTTCGTTGGCAGCGTCCGCCTCGGCGGCTCGCGCGACGGCTGCGCGAATCGTGGCCGCGGCATCCTCTGGAGTGACATCGCCGATCCAAGCACCCATCGCTGCCTCCGAGCCAGCGAGGAACTTGAGCTTGTCCTCGGCACGCCTCGGGCTGGTCAGCTGAAGCATTAGACGGATGTCCGTGCGATGCACCCGAACCGGTGCTTGATGCCAGGCGGCGATATAGGGAGTCGGGGTTGAGTAGATCGCATCGATGCCGCGCAGCAGCCGACGGTACAACACGGCCAGCTCGTCGCGTTCGGCGAGGGTGGTCTCTGCAAAGTCGGGTACCTGGCGGTGCGGAAGCATGTGCACTTCGATGGGCCAGCGCGCGGCGAACGGCACGAACGCGGTCCAGTGTTCGCCGCGGAGAATCACCCGGTCGCTGGCCTGTTCGCTGGCCAGAATATCGGCGAACAGGGTGGGCCCATAGCTCTCGAGCGAGTCGGCCAGGCGCTGCGTTCGGGGGGTGACGTAGGGGTAGGAGTAGATCTGGCCGTGCGGATGCCGCAGGGTCACCCCGATCTGCTCGCCTCTATTCTCAAACGGGAATACTTGTTCAATACCCGGCAGCTGCGACAGTACGTGGGTGCGTTCGGCCCAGGCTTCGATCACGGTTCGAGCTCTGGTTGCCGACAGGCTCGCAAAGGATCCCTCGTTTTCGGGGCTGAAGCAGACCACTTCGCAGCGGCCGACGGACCGGCGGGTGCGACCGATACCGATGCGGTCGAGATCGGCCAGATCCGTGGGAGCATCCGCTACCAGTGGACCAAACGACGGGGACTTGTTCTCAAACACGGCTACGTCGTAATTGCTCGGGATCTCCGACGCATTACCTGGCGACTGCGGTGCGAGCGGGTCTTGCGTGGCCGGCGGGAGGAAAACCCGGTTTTGGCGGTTGGCGGCGATCGAGACCCATTCCCCGGTGAGGGGGTCCTGACGCATCGTCGCGGTGGTCGCGCGTTCGCTGGGCTCCCGCAGATCGGGGGCGCGATCGGGCGACAAGGTGGTGTTGGGGTCGTCGAAATAGATAAGGTCGCGACCGTCGGCCAGGGTGCTGGATTGCCGGGCTATGGTCTCGTCGACGACAAAGTGGGGGAGGCGGGGCTTTGAGTTCGTCATGGCACTGCCACAATATCAAATTTGCGCAAGCGAAACCATAATATTTCGTATTGAAAAGTAAAAATAAGTAAGTGATACTGGGGGAATGATCGAGAACGACGAGACGCGCAGCCCGCTACCCGATCCACTTCCCGCACACGTTCGTCGGGAGCAAGCACAGCAACTCGTTGACGAACGCGGGTTTGTGCGGGTGAGCGAGCTGCGCAGCGCCTTTGGCATTTCCGGTGTGACCGCCAGGGCCGACCTCGATGCCCTCGAGCTTCAGGGTGGCGTGCGGCGCGTACACGGCGGAGCGGTGCCGGCCCAGTCCCCGGGCGCGGGTCAACGGGCCGAACGTGAGCCCTCGTTCGAGGAGGCGCTCGGAGCATCCGTTGTTCCTAAACAGCAGATTGCCCAGATCGCGGCTGCCCTCGTGCAGAGCGGGCAGAGCGTGATTCTTGACGTCGGCACGACAACCCACGCCATCGCCCGCGCCCTGGTTGCGCGAGAAGACCTGCACGACGTGGTCATCATCACCAATGGGCTCAGCATCGCCCTCGAACTGGAAAAGGCCATCCCCCGATTTACCGTGATCGTCACCGGCGGGTCGCTGAGGCCGCTGCAGCACTCCCTGGTCGATCCGCTCGCCGGCCTGGTGCTGAGCCAGATTCACGCGGACCTGGCCTTTATCGGTTGCAACGGCGTCGATCTGGACGGCGGCGTGACCAACATCAACCTCCCAGAGGCGGGGGTCAAGGCGCTCATGCTCGCCGCGGCGGAGCGGGTGATCGTCGTGGCTGATCGTTCCAAGCTCGGCCAGGTGCACCTCGGTCGGGTCGGCCCGCTGAGCGCTTTCCACACCCTGATTACCGATGCCGCTGCCGACGCTGGAGCACTGAAAGCGCTGCGCGAGGGCGGGCTCTGCGTTTTGCTCGCCCAAGCGGCGCAGCCGCGGCCATAGGCTGATCGGATGCGCGCACCCACCGGAATTCAATATGACCTGACCCTGCAGACACCGAGCGGAACGACCCGAGCGGTCGTGACGGAGGTGGCGGCCGGTCTGCGGGCATATTCCGTGAATGGCATAGACCTGGTCGAGACCTTCGACGAGTTCGTGCAGCCACCGATGGCAGCCGGAATCGTCCTCGTGCCCTGGCCCAACCGCATTCGTGACGGTCAGTGGACTCAGAACGGCATCAAACGTCAACTGGCGCTCACCGAGCCGACCCGGCAGAACGCCATCCACGGGCTGCTGCGTTTTGCCGCCTATCGTGAACTGTCCCGGCAGAGCGACTCGGTGACGCTCGGCGCCACCGTCTTCCCCCAGTCCGGCTATCCGTTCCACCTCGAGACCGAGGTGACCTACGCCCTCACCGCCGAGGGCCTGAACGTGACGCACCGGGTGACCAACGTTGGCGCCGAGGCCGCGCCGGTGGCCGTGGGGGCGCATCCGTATCTGAAAATTGGCGACGTACCGACCGGCGACCTCGTCGTGAGAGTGGATGCCGCGACCCACCTCGACGTGGACGACCGCCTCAACCCGACCGGCGAGACCCCGGTCGACGACACCCGGTTTGACCTTCGCGCGGGCATCGCGGTCGGCGACCTCGATCTTGACGATGGGTTTGGCGGGGTTGGAAGTGCTGGCGAACACACCCTCACCGCAGCGGATGGCCGCCGCGTCACCCTCTGGGGCGACGAGAACATGCGCTACGTGCAGGTGTTCACACCGCGCATCTTTCCGGTGAGCACCGCCGGCGCCGAGCCGATTCGCGGCCAGGCGATCGCCATCGAACCCATGACGGCGCCCGCCGATGCCTTCAATTCCGGTGCGGGCCTGCACTGGCTGGAGCCGGGGGAGCAGTGGGTCGTGCGCTGGGGCATCCGTCCTACCGGGTTTGACCTGTCGGCCTAACGCGGATGTCGCCGAGCAGCATTGCCCCATGATCACAGTCTTTAACCGACGTACGCGCCTGCCGCACGCTCTCGGGCGGTACCGCGTCGACCTCGTGCTGCTGCTCGTGGCCGCGGTCTGGGGTGGCAGCTATCTGAGCGCGAAGGTGCTCACCGAGCAGGCGAGCGTGTCGGCCGTGCTCGCCCTGCGGTTTCTGGTGGCGGCCCTGGCACTGCTGATCGTCTGGGTCGTGCGGCGCGAACGGCTTCCAACGCGGCGAGCGCTCGGGCTAGGGCTGCTCCTCGGGGTGACGCAGGCGAGCATCCTGTGGCTGGAAACTCAGGGAGTCGCGTTCACCTCCGCCACGAATGCCGGGCTCATCATCAGCCTCACCATCATCGTCACACCGGTGCTGGAGTCGGTCGCGGCCCGGCGCTGGCTGCCGCGCCCGTTCTTTGTGGCCGCGGTGCTCGCGGTCGTCGGCGTCGCCCTGCTGGTCTCGGGCAACGGATTCGCCGAGCCGAATGTGGGCGACTTGCTCATTCTGGCGGCGGCACTCGTGCGATCCCTGCACGTGACCATGATGGGCCACCTCACTCGCGGCCGGAGCGACAGCACCATCACCCTTACCCTGCTCCAGGCGCTCGTCGGCGCGGTCGTGTTCACGGCATTCGACGTTGCCGGACTGGTCGCGGCGATTTCGACTTTTGATGTAGCCGCCTGGATCGGCGTGCTCTACCTGGGCCTGGCCTGCAGCGTGTTCGCGTTTCTGGCCCAGATGTGGGCGATTCGCCGCACCTCGGCGGCCAGGGCCAGCCTGCTCATGGGCACCGAACCGATCTGGGCGGTGCTCGTGGGAGTGTCGCTCGGCAGCGAAACACTCGGCCTGGTGGGCGCTCTCGGGGCGATCCTCATCATTGCCGGAACCTTCTGGGGCCAGCGCATCGAGGCCGGTCACCGGATGAGCGCGGCGCGCCCGAACCAGCCCGACGTCGGGGGCCCCGGTTGCTCGCCGAGCCGTGAGTTTCGGCCCGATTCCGGCGGCAAAGTCAAGTGGTCAGGGCAACGCGGGGGTTTTTGCTTCGAGAAGTAGCTGGTTGAGGCGGTAGGCGGGGGTTT
>NZ_PJJT01000066.1:0-32790 GCF_002929615.1 Cryobacterium sp. M91
CGTACCTCGATGATCTTCCCTCCGCTGAACTGCACCTGCTCGACACCGGGCACTTCGCCTTGGATGAACAGCTGGACACCGTCGTGCATCTGATCGATGACTTCATCGAGCGACATACGCAAGAGGAGCCACTCGAAGTACACGCATCTTAAACACAAACAGAAAGATAACGACAATGTCATTTGAGCAACGCCTCTCCGTCCGTGGCCTTGCCCCCGGTTAGTGGACACGGGTTAAGCGGCGAGTTGAACTTCCGCGGTCTGTGATGAGTATTGCAGTTCGAAGGCGACGGGGCTGACATCTCCGATCGAGGAGTGCCGGCGCCGACGGTTGTATCGGTCCTCGATCCAGGCTCCGACTTCCCGAGTAGCGCGGTCGCGGGTGGGCCAAACGCGTCGGTAGTAGAACTCGGTTTTCAGCGTGGCGAAGAAGCTCTCGGCCATCGCGTTGTCCCAGCAAATACCGGTCAATCCCATCGAGCGAGTGATGCCATTCTTGATCGCGAACGCGGTGATCTGGGCCGAGGCATATTGGGTGCCACGGTCGCTGTAAAAAATGACCTGCGCCGGCCTGTCTCCGCGCAGCGTCATGGCCATCACGAGGGCGTCCTCGATCAGATCGGTCCTCATGTGGGCGGCGATGGCCCAGCCGATGACCCGGCGGCTGTGGGCGTCGATCACGGTCGCCAAGTAGACCCACCCCTCCCAAGTCCTCAGATAAGTGATGTCACCGACCCAGACCTGGTTCAGGGCCCCGGTATCCCATTGCCGTTTGACGGCGTCGACGGGGTAAGCGTCGGCATGGTCAATGATCGTGGTGGTCCGCCACTTTTTCGGGCAGATGCCCACCAATCCGAGGCGTTGCATGGTCTTGGCGACGGTCTTGCGCGAGATGGTCTCCCCGTCGGCGCGGAGGTCGGCGAGGATTCTCGGCGATCCATAGACCTCGTCGGAGTCGCCGTGGAACCACGCCACTTTCTGCTCGATGCCCTCCCGTCGAATCGCACGGTCCGACGGCTTCCGGTCGAGCCAGACGTAATATCCTGACCGGGACACCTCGAGCAGGCGGACCATGCGGGTGATGGTGAAGTTGGTCTTCTCCGCCAGCATCAGTTCGAACGCTTTGCGCTCGTATCCGACGCTTCCTGGGCGAAGAAGATGGACGCTTTTTTCAAGTTATTCCGATATCGGAATAACTTGAATTATCCTGATGTTCGGATTATGCCGATGTTTGCGTGAATGTCCCGATCAGGGGGGTGCGAGGGCCCGGAACTTCGGCATAATCCGTCAGAGATTTTCGAGGAATTCTAGGGTCGCATCGGGTGGGGTGTATCGGCCGGGGGTCGTCTCGGGCTGCTTGGTGCGGTCGAGGGCTCGTTGTTTGATGCTGAGGTCGGCGTGCAGGTAGGCGCTGGTTGATTCGATGGATTCGTGGCCGAGCCAGAGTGAGATGGTGGCCACGTCGATGCCGGCGGCAAGCATACGCATTGCGGTGGTGTGCCGGAGAACGTGCGGAGTGAGGGCCTTTTCTTTCAGGGTCGGGCAGCTTCGCGCGGCAGCGGCGGCGTGAATGCGGATCCGCTGTTCAACAGAGTCAACGGTCATGGGACGCCGGGTGCCTTGTGGGGTGAAGACAGGCTGTGAGCGCTCAGGAGTGCGGTTTTCCCTCTGCCAGGCCAGCAAGTCCCGGCAGGTGTCGGGATTGAGAGGGGTGATGCGGTCTTTGCGCCCTTTCCCGTGACAGACCGCGTGGGCCGGACGGGACAGTTGTAGGTCTGCCCAGGTCAGATCCGTGAGTTCGGACACGCGCAGTCCCGTAGTAATCAGCGTCAAAATGATCAGCCGGTCGCGGCGCCCAACCCACCGGTCTGCTGGTGGCGTGCGCAGTAACACCGACACTTCTGTGTCAGAGAGGTAGCTGATTAGCGGGCGAGCAGTGTTCTTTGGTGCGATGGCCAGCACTCGCCTGATCAGGTCGGCGTGCTCTGGATGGAGGAACGCGGCGTAGTGAAAGAGGGCGTGGATGGAGGCCAGTCGGGCATTTCTCGTCGAGACGCTGTTGTGCCGGTCGGTTTCCAGATGTGCCAGGAACGCGGTGATCGTGTCCGCGTTCACATCAGAGAAGTCAATGCTGGCTGGTTGCCGATGCTGATGGGTTTTGAGGTAGATCAGCAGCAGCCGCCAGGTGTCGCGGTAAGCGGCGATGGTGTGTCTGCTGGCCGCTTTCTGGCCGGTCAAATACGTGGTGAAAAAGGACTGCAAGGTGGGGGCGAGGAGAGTCATGGGTTCATTTCTTTCAACGTTGCGGCCTCGACACGTTCCGAGACCACGGTGAGTAGCTCTGGGGTAGCACTCAAATACCAATAGGTGCTGGCCGGGCTGACGTGGCCGAGATAGGTTGCCAAGACCGCGACCTGCGCGTCAACGTCGATGCCTTGTCGATACGCATCCAGCAAGGTGATCGTCGCGAAGGTGTGACGAAAATCGTGTAAGCGCGGTGCCGGGATTCCGGGCCGCGCCACCAGGCTCAGAGTCGTGGCCACCAACCGAAACGCTCTCTCGACGCTTTCCGTCAGGGGCCTCGTCCCGATGAAAGTAAGGAAGAACGGGGCGCCGTCCCGGGCCGTGACGAGTTCACGACTGTGCCGGAGGTATTCCCGCAGTGCCATCACCGTGCTGGGCAGGATGGGAACGAGTCGTTTCTTACCGTATTTTCCCGTGACCGTAAGACGACCGTTGGTCAGATCGACGTCGGTCAGGTCCAAGCCCACGGTCTCCCCGACGCGCATGCCAGTGGCGGCCATCAGCCCGATCACGGTCTGGAGCGTCAAGCCACGAAGCGGCGGAGACAGCGTCAACGCGGCGGTCATGAGAGCGACGGTCTGGTCCGGGGTATAGATGTAGGGAACGGTATGAACGACTTTCGAGGGGATGATGCCCATCGGGATGATCTGCGCCAGACCTGGATTCTGCGCGTGGACATAGCCGGCGAAGCCGCGGATGACGCTCAACCGAAACGCCCGCCACCGCCCTCCGGCATCCACGGGCAGAACAGCCCACCGGACCGCCGCGTCAACCGTGATGCTCTCGTCGCCGGCATCGTCCAGCCACGCCAGAAATTGGCTGATCATCCATCCGTGATTATTCAACGTGGCACCGAGGAGACGACGCAGCCGCAGATAATCTTCCGCATGCTGCTTGAGCAGGACAGCCATGAGATCAGCACCCCCGCGGCCCGCGCAACCGATGAGGAGACCAGGGGCCAGTCTCGGGCGATTGTAGCGAGGGCACGGAGGTCAACGCGGGCGTAGATGACCGTGGTCGCCGGGTTCGTGTGGCGCAGCAGCTGCGCAGCCTCGGTCAAGGTCCCGCCCGCCGCCAGGACTGCAGTCGCCGCGCTGTGACGCAACCTGTGCGCACCAACCGGGACTTCGCACCCGGCCCGCGCACCCAACCGGGTGATGAGGTCCCCGACGGCGCATCGACTCATTGGTGCGTGCGGCGCCCGGGACTGAAGAAACACAGCTCGGTGCGCGGAGGCCGATCGTTCATTCTCCAGATAGTTCACGATCGCGGAGCCGATATCCACGGGCATCGGCATCTCGTCCAGCGCCGCGCCTTTCCCCCGGACGATGATTGTTCCTGCCCGCCAGTGCAGATCGTCAAGCGTCAACTCGGCGACTTCCCGGCACCGCAGACCAAGCCTGGACAGCACCAATACGATCGCCCAGTCACGATGCGGAGTCACCGGAGCGAGCACGGACTGGGCGACCAACGATTGAACGACCTCAGGGGTGAGGGATTTGGGCAATGACCCGAACGCCGAATAGACAACCGGGCCAATTCCCTCAGCCAAGGACTCAGGCACGATCCCCGTCAAGAACAACCACTTCAGCAGTGCCCGTAACGACGTGACTGCAACCCGAATTGAACCCCGCGATTGCGTCGCGCCCCGACTCAACAGGAACCCCGTGACCTCGTGGATCGTCAGGGAACTCAAATCGTTCCCAGACCTGTCGAAATGCCACCGCAGGAACGGTCTGGCCTGAGTGAGATAGTTCTCCACCGTCGTGGGTCGAAGCCCCCGCTCATCAGCCAGATACGAGCCGAACAGAGCCAGGGCGTGTTCCCACGCGAGCACCGACACGGCCGGATCTGCGGCACGGGCGTGACCAGTCTCCTCGAGAAAGAGAAGGAAGCTGACCAACGATCGTGGCGTCCTGTAAGTCTTGTGCGTCCACCGCCGCCACCGAAAGAACTCCTCGATGACCATCGGCGTCAAATCCTCAACGGTGAGACCTCGATCGGCCAACCAGCGCGACAAACACGCAATAAGCTGCAGCTGTTGCGCCGCGCTCGCTCGCGAATATCCCCACGTTGCCAGTCGTTCCCGAAATCCCGGCACGAGGGCAACCAAGGGGCCTTCAACAAACACGTGATCCGGATCGCTCATGATCCTTGTCCTTCCAATAGAAAGGACCAGTATCAAACCACACGCCGAATTATGCTGAAGTTCCGGGCCCTCGCACCCCCCTGATCAGGACATTCACGCAAACATCGGCATAAGCCGAACATCAGGATAATTTAGAAACGCCCGATCCAGTTTCAGGTCCGCGTTCTCTTTCCGCAGCCGGAGCAACTCAGCCCGTTCCGACTCGGTGACTCCGGTCTCGCCGGTGTCGTTGCGGGCCTTGAAGGCGCTGACCCATCGGCCCAGCGATGCCTCGTTGATGCCGAGCTCGCGGGCCACGGTCGCGATCGCCCTGCCGGTGTTGATCACCAGCTTCACGGCCTCGTCTTTGTACTCAGGAGTGAACTCCCTGCGTGTCTTTCCCATGTGAACATTCTCTCTTGTGAGGTGTCCACTCAACGGGGGCAGGGCCACACCTTGAAAGACAACGCTGATGGCCTTCTTCAAGCCGCTGTGCGCGTCGGAGATGACGAGCTTGACGCCGTCCAGCCCGCGGGCCTTCAAGGATCGTAAGAACTCGGTCCAGAAGATCTCATTCTCGCTGTCGCCGCCGTCGAAACCGAGGACCTCGCGGCGACCGTCAGCGGCCACGCCGATGGCAACGACCATCGCCTGCGAGATGACGCGGTGGTTGACGCGGGCCTTGCAATACGTGGCGTCGAGGAACACGTAGGGGTAGCCGGTAACGCCGAGGTCACGGCCACGGAACGTGGCCACTTCCCCGTCGAGATCAGCGCAGATCCGGGATACTTCGGACTTGGAGATGCCCGTATCAGCGCCGAGCGCCTTGACCAGATCGTCAACTTTCCGGGTCGAGACGCCGTGGAGGTACGCCTCCATCACGACGGCGAACAGGGCCTGGTCGACGCGCCGGCGCCGCTCGAGGAGGGCGGGGAAGAACGACCCTTGCCGGAGCTTGGGGATCTTGAGATTCAGGTCCCCGGCCGTTGTCGTGAGGACGCGCGGGCGGGTCCCGTTGCGCTGGGTGGTGCGGTCATCGGAGCGTTCAAATCGGGCGGCGCCGATGTGCGCGGTGGCCTCGGCATCGATGAGTTCTTGGTAGAGAGTTTCGGTCACCATTCGGATTCGATCGGTGACATTGGTCAGCTTGAGTTCCGCGAGGAGCGCGAGCACGGCAGACTGGTCTAAAGCCATCGTGTGATGTGTCTTTCTGTGAGTTCTTTGATCGGTACTCACTGACCATCGCACGGTGGCTCTTTACGTTGTTAATCCAACGATCGAACCCCGGGAACTACACAGAGATACTGGATGTGACTCTGGTGGCCCTGTTTTCAGTCGGCGATACTGGCCCTATTTTCAGTCGGCGTTAACATGTAGTCGAGTCCGCCAGTATGTGGCGGTTAGCCAAGCTAGCCCGACTACGCAGAGAGCAGCGATTACGCCGACCACGATCAGAGAAATGCCGATTGGCTCCGTCAATGCCACCCTGCTTTTCACCATGTGCCGACTCTATTAGTAATTCCTGCCCGATTTCGCGCTGGCAGTGTCCTCGGTAAGTGGGGCGAATCGCAGCGCTAAAAGGCGTTTAGTTAGCAGTGCTGAGTGTCACCCTTTGTGCCCGAAAGCGGAACGGCGGATTCAATCGGTCGTCGCAACGATGGGCTTTTCTGCTTAGTTGGCCTCTGGAGTGGTCATGGCATTCAACTTGACCGGGCCGCGCGACCACAGCGCGGCCTCATCGACGGACTGCTGGCAACGACGTAATAACCGCGGACACTCTCTTCGTGCGATCCCACAGAGCATTCGGTATCGTCAACGTTGCCGAACTGGCTAATGTGCACCGATTCCGCGTCCTACCCCGCCGCCGGGAGCGCCACGACGTTGCGACGAGATCGGCTCGACAGTGATCGCTGACGGATGGGTGGGCTATGTCGGCAAGATTGGCTACGTTCACGACCGATGCAGTCAGCGTGCAGCAAAGGGGCGGGGACTCCGCGAAGCTGACCGGGGTGCATCGCGTTGCTTCGCTGGCCAAACGGTGGCTGCCGTGCACTCACCAGAGAGCGGTGGACTGTGTTCACCTCCCCAGCTATCCAAGCGAGTTTGTAGTCTGGTCCGATCGTCGAGCTGCGCGTAACAGCCGACTCCTGTTCCTGCGCGTTTTTGGGCTTGCAGTTGGTCGCGACACGGTTCGGTATTGACAGCTGGTCAGCCAGCCGCGTCTCCGTTCGACCGCGCCGTTGCCGCCAGGTCAAACCGGCCACCGGCCCAGCCTCGCATGCGTACGCGTTGATCGGTCCTGACGATACGACAAAGAGGTCAACTCCGGTTATGTAGAGAGCCCGAACGGGGAAAATTTGATCGCAGTGGAGCGGGATTATCGTTCGAGGTCGCGTTTGCGACGGGTGCGAAATGCCGCAAGGATCAGTCCAGCAAGTCCTAGACCAGAAGCGGCGAACTCGATTGTCTGGCCAGCGATCATGGCGGGTGTCTTTGTCGTGCTGAGTGGCACCTCCTCAATCATTGCTCCCGGTGTGAAAGTTGGCAGCCGGTCGATGGTGCTGCCGTCTGGGGCGATGATCGCCGAGGTGCCAACGGTTGACGTGTTCACGACGCTGCGACCGGTTTCGATGGCGCGCAGGCGTGCTATTGCGAGCTGTTGGACGCTTTCGTCGGTGCGCCCGAAGTCTGCGTTGTTTGTCGGTGCGAGGATGACGTTTGCTCCTCCGGCGATCATTTGTCGGGTGAGGTTGTCGTCGACAATGTCGAAGCAGATGGCGAGTCCGGCGGCTACACCGTTGATATCGAACAGATTGTCGCGGATACCGATTGCGTAATCGCGCGGGATGAGCGAGAACAGGTCGGGGGCCAGCGGATACCAGAAGTCACGGTCGGGGATGTATTCCGCAAATGGCACTGGGTGAATTTTGTCGTACTGGTCAACGGCACCCTCTCCGTTCTTCCAGAGCAGCAAGCTGTTGTAGATGCCACTTCGGTCGGATGTGATGGTGCCAGTGATCAGTGGCGCATTCATTTCCGCCGTCACCTGGTCGAGCGTTGCAGCGGACCGACTGTTCTCTAGGGGGTTGATGTCGGAGGCGTTCTCCGGCCAGACGACGAGGTCCAAGTCTTCGCCGTAGAGCGGTTTGGTGGCAGCAACATGGTCGTTGAGGATCTGGCCTGGCGTGTATTCGGCGAACAGTCCGGCATCCGCGTTGCCTTGCACTGCCGCGACTCGCATGGTTCCGGACTCGACGATGGGAAAGGCAGGTATGGAAAGCATCAGCGCGATCAAGCCAATAGGTGCGCTGCTTCGGAGCATCCGATTTCGGGACGCTGGTTCTTGTGTTACCTGGATTATGAGGGTGCTGACCCACGCGATGAGAAACGACAAGCCGGATACGCCGACCCACGCCGCCAGCTGTCCGAACGGACTTTCCGATTGGGAGAAGGCGAGTCGTCCCCACGAGGAGCCCCCGTATGGCCAGTTGCTCGTGAGGTATTCGCGAAGGGTCCACAGACCCGCGATGATTACGGGTGTCAGTCCGAGGCGGCCCCATGCGCCGGGGAACGCTTGGTCGGTGAAGCGCCAGGCGAGGGCAATGAGCACGCAGCCCAGCGCGAAGAAGATCGCTTCCAGGCCGGCCAGGGCCAGCCACGGCACCGGCCCGAGGTAGATGGTGAGCCAGAGGATGTGGGTTCCCCAGAATGAGAAGCCTGCGAGGAAGCCAACTCCAAGCGCCCCCCACACCCGGCGACCGATAAGGGAGAAGAGGATGAGTGGGGTGCCGACAAAGATCAGCGGCCACCAGCCGGTGCCGGGGAACGCCAAGGCGTTCAGCAGACCTCCGAGTGCGGCGACAGGGGGGGCGAGCCACAGGGGAAGCCTGGTCCGGCTCGGTACCGCTCGTGCTAGTAGTTTCGCGGTTGGAGTGCGCTCATTTAAGGTAAGCAAGAACGCCCATCATTCCGGCTTCGCCGTGGTAGGGGTCGGGGCAGTAGGTGAACCACCGGCCGGGGTTGTCCGCATCGACATCGACGGTCAGGGTCCGGCCGGGCACAACGATCGAGGTGTCTTTCTTGACCAATGAGGCGTCGCCGGGAAGATCGAGCCGGTCAGCAATCCGCGCGTCAACACGGATCTCGCGTCGAATCAACTCACTGCGCTGTCTCATCCCAGAAGCCTCAACTGCCGCAAACAAGCTATACACCGGACCAAAGCGATGCTCCTCGCCATGATTGACGTGCACCATCGGGCGCTTGCCCCGACTCGCTGACACCAGCCCCTCTCGACGCAGAGGGTTCAGCGCAAGTCGAAGGGTACTGCGGCTCACCTGATATTCCGTGGTCAGTTGAATTTCCCCGGGGAACGTGTCCGCGAATTCGCCCGAGGCTATCCGGTTGAGAATGTCGTCATGGACGCTCAACCAGAGAGACTGACCAGGTACTCTGGCCAGTCGTGCCCGGTCTGCTTCAGCCGCAGTTGACATGTGAGTCACGCTTCTCCTCGGGCAATATGGTGCGCCCAAATGCAATTATTCCTTGCATACACGAGGCCAGATTCCTCTCGAAAGGTATTGTTATGCGCAAAATCACCCTTGCCACTGTTGCTCGTGCGGGCCCTATGTCCCTCCTTTGGTAACCGCGCTGCCCGGCTTCGACGCAACAAACCGCCCCCATTACTGGCCGGCCAGATCGAAGCTCTCGACGAGGTAGCCAGCTTCGGTGAGCAACGGTGCGAACAACACAAAATCCTCCGTCGACCCTGTGGCGCCGGACACGAGCACGACTCGCGGAGGCCCCTGCTCGCCGACAGCCATCGCGCCGAACTCCCTGCTCGGCGCCGGGTGGCGACGTCCTTAATCGGTTGGGACGCATCGATCACCTCGCGGCACAGCTCGTCTTTGAACTCCTGGGTTAAACGCCTACGTGCTGCGGTCATGCTGATCTCTACTCTCAGTGAATCCCCCACTTTAAGAGGGCCCACCGTCCGAGATATCCGCGGCAAGTCATTGTAGGGCGATGCGCATATTTGAGCTTGATCGCCGTCACATCTTTTGAGTTAGATCTTCGGGTATGGCTGCGCCGATCGCACTGTAGAACTGCTCGAGGGCCAGCTGGGTGTATGCAGCGTGATCGAATGTGCCCGTTGGTACCTCCCCGGTGAGAAACGCGTTGAGTCCCTCGGCGAGGTCCTCGTCAGTTTGCGGCACGACCAATCCGAAGCCTGGCGGGAGCGCGTTCTTCACCGACTCGAATTCGACTGTGACGATCGGTAGGCCGAGCACCAGCGCCTCCAGAATGACCATGGGCTGGCCTTCGTAGTTGCTGGAAAGGACGAAGCAGTCCGATGCGGCAAGTACGGTGTACGGGTTGGGTAGCTCGCCCGTGAGAATGACGCACTCTTCAAGCCCCAGCTCTCTGATTAGGGACTCTAACTGTCCTCGGAGCGGACCATCGCCAACGAGCACGAGTCGCGTTGTCGGCGTTGCTGTGTGGACGATGTTGAACGCGCGGATGAGGCGTCCCTGATTCTTTTCGGGGGAGAGTCTCCCGACTGAAACAAAGTTCGTTACCTCGTCGTCGGCGAGGAGGACCTCCACCCAATCAGGAGTTCTCCCGGTCTCTAGATCCCGCGTCGTCTCCCGCAGATCCTGGGTGGCGGCGCTAAGGATTTGTTGGGCATCAGCGGTATTGAGTGCGAACGTAAATTTCGCCGGGTCTGCATACGGGGCAAGTTGGCGGTTGTTGATTGCGGACAGTGTGGGCGAAACAGACACGAGGTGGTCGTATTGCTCGTAGAGCGTGAAAATCTGGGTGAGGCTGTGCAGCATTCTCTTCTTGCCCGTGATCGTGCGATGGGCGTCGGCGGCGAGGTCGTTGTGGAGCCAGATTGAGCGTATCGACTTGGGTGAATGAAGGAGCAGCGCGGCCCAGAACGGACCATAGCCGCTGAAGTCGACGACGAAGTCAAAGTGGCTGTCGCCGAAACATCGCGTCCATTCGTCGTCCCACAGGGTTTTCTGTGTGGGCTGATCCTGGTGCCGGCTGATTCTGCCTCGACGAAAGTCGAGATGTCGGGCCAGCTGATCGGCCGCGGAGCCGTTCATTCCGCCGACGCGTGGGAACTGGCGCACGGCGGGATTGATCGCGAGTTGGTTGTCTATCGAGGCGGGAGCTTTGCTCTGGATGAAGCAGGCAGATACGTCGAACCGGGAGTGGTCGATGTTGTTGAGCAGGTTGAGAGCGGATGTGGTTATCCCATTTGAGCGCATCCCGCCCAGGTAGATCAGAATAGATGGACGGTTCTGGGAAACTACGGGGCGGACGTGGTGTAGACCGGCGTTGCCGCGGAAGACGATGTCGATAATCCGAGCACTCACCCGCCCATCCTCCTGGCCGCAAAATTGCTGCTGGCTGGCGCGATATCGTGCGGCTGAGTCAGCCGGGAGGGTGCCCGTCGCGAGAATTTCAGCGAGCTCAACCGCCAGCTCCTCTGTGGTTCGACAGACCGGACCGGGCCAGTCTTCGGGCTCAAAATAGAGGCCTCGCGTGCCTGAATAGTCCTTAAAGTCCGGGGTGAAGAAGAGGATCGGGCGGCCAGTAGCCAGGAAATCAAAGAAGATACTCGAATAGTCCGTGATGAGCACTCCGGTGAGGCCAAGGACGACATTGGTGGGAATGTCGTTCGGCACGAGCAGGCGCGAGAATTCGGGCCGGGATGCGGCGAGGGCGTGCACGATCTGGTGCGTTTTGAGGAGTACCACGTATTTGGTGGTGTCGATCTGCGCCGTCAGCCGGGCGATGTGATCGAGCAGCTGGTCAATATCGTCCTCAGGCCGGACAAAGGACGCGCCCTTCCAGGTCGGTGCGTAGAGCACGATCGTGCGGTCACCGAGAGGGATGCCCGCGGCAGTTAGGCGTGCTCGGCCAGCCGCAACGCTGTCCGTGTCGAGCGTTTGCCGGTCGATCCGCGGATATCCTTCCTCGATGATCCGGCTGCGGGAGATGCCGCTGAGTTTGTATGCCTTCTCGTACATCTGCTCGGCCATGAACGGGTTTGCGGCGAGCAGATAGTCAGCGGCAACAAAGTTCCGGATGATATTGGCTGTTGCCAGCGCACCACGGTCAATGTCGTAGCCCATGCGCTTCAAGGGCGTGCCATGCCAGGTGTTGAGGTACGTCTGGCCAGGTCTCTTGCTGAATTGGGGCGGGAAGGTCGCATTGTTAATGAGGTATTCGCTCGTGGCAAGGGCACGGTAGTAAGACGGTGTCCCGTAGCGCACGAACGTCACGTTTCGCGCTCCCGCGAACTCCGCCACCGTCGAGCGAAATTGGCGCAGGTCAGCGAGGACCCAAATATGTTTGAGCTGATGCATGTCCGGCGTTGCCAGAAGCTGGCGGAAGATGGCCTCCGGATTGCAGAGCATTCCGTTGCCAGAGAACGACTCGTAGAGGACCGTCCCCGGTTTAATCGGTTCGGTGCGCCAATGCGCGTGGAATTGGGAGTGGACGAAGCGCTTGACCCGTGAGGGGAGACTTTTCATCCGTATTAGTTTCATATCGCGCTATACCTCGTTGGAGCAAGTTGTTTTCATACTGTTCGGGCTCGCCAGCATTCCCCAAATTCCACGCTGGAATCGTCTCATACATCAGCGTCGCCCTGCTGCTGGGCAATTTCAGAAAGTATGACAACGAGGCCCCATGTGGCCGTAGCCCCGATGACGGCGGCAGCTGCAATGGTCGACAGAAAGCGCCAGTTCAAATGGATTCCTTTGGTTTCGCCGGCGAGGCCCATGTATCTCTTGCGCTAGCGCGGCAGTACATACCTTCCAGCTTATCCCAGAGTCTGCGCACACTAAGGGGATTGTTGGTAGTCACGCCGGCGATGATTTTGCTACTGATTTTGGGTTTCTCTGCCGTGGAGGCGTAGGACAATGAGTGACCATGGCCGTTCGCACGGAGCTGACGGCCATGGTCACTCTGGGAGGAGTTACTTCTCGTCGGCTCCGCCCTCATGGTTGACGTCAACGCCCTCGGGGTCGGCGTGGCCACCGTCGTTTCCGTCATCCGGTGTGGCCGCCTCAGAACCCGGAGTCTCAACTGCGGATTCGGAGTCGGGCACGTCCGGGGTGATGGGCGTAGTGGTGTCGGTTACCGCGGTGCCCGACGTTGGCGCTGCGGGGGTGGCTGCCAAGGCGGCGCCGCTACCGATGCCAGTCAGGGCGAGAACGATGATTCCGGCGGCGGCGATTCTTTTCTTGTTCATGTAGTTCTCCTTGAGTGCAGTTGAATGGGTGAACGATTACGACTCTCGCAGTGCAGGGTAAGAGGGCGGTAAGTGCAGCTGGCAGGAAGCTGAGCCGTGCGGTGCAGGACCGACACGCAGCTACTCGTCACACCCGCAACGCCGAGGTAATCGCCGCTCCCGACGGCTGTGAGCGCTGGATATTATGAAGGAATGCAGATCCTGCCGCGAACCGTTCTTGTCCGTGTCAAACGGTTCGTCAGCAGGCTTCGTCAGGCCGCTGTATCCGAGGTATACGCGTTCTGGCGCAGACGTCCGATCGATCGGAACGTCGTTCTCTATGAGTCGTTCTCCGGCAACGGCCTGCTGGACAACCCCGAGGCGATCTTTCGAGGTTTGCGTGCGGCACCTGATTTCACGCACCTAAAGCACGTCTGGGTGCTCACGAACGAGCGAGAAAACCTGACCGTCGTCCACGAATTTGCTCGTGATCCATCAGTGCGATTCGTTCGTCCCAACTCCCTGGGCTATTACCGAGCGTTAGCCACAAGCGGGTACCTCATCAACAACGCAACCTTCCCGGTGCAATTCAGCAAGCGCGGCGGGCAGGTCTACCTCAACACCTGGCACGGCACGCCCTTGAAACGCATGGGCTATGACATCGGTGATCGCGCCTCAAGGGTAGGCAATGTGATCCGGAACTTCCTCTCCGCCGACTATTTACTCGCGGCAAACCGTTTCATGACCGAACAGATGTATGAAAATGCCCATTTGCTGCGCAATATCTACCGAGGCGAGATCATCGAGGAGGGGTATCCACGGATCGACCATCAGTTCACCGATTCGAGCGGTGTCGCATCGATAATCCACCGACTCGAAGGGGTCGGCCTGCCAATCGACGGGCGGAAGATTATCCTTTACGCGCCAACATGGAAGGGGGAGTCGTTCGCCAAGCCCAAAGACGACGCGGACGAGCTGATCAGTCGGGTGACCGAACTGGAAACGTTGATAGATACGAACCGATATGTTGTCCTCCTCAAGGTTCATCAGGTGGTGTATAAATTTGCCGCAGCGGGCGCAGAATTTCAGGGGCGGCTGGTGCCCAACGAAATCCCGACGAACGCTGTCCTAGCCGCAACAGACATTCTCGTAACTGATTACTCAAGTATTTTTTTCGATTTCCTGACAACTGGGCGACCCATCGCATTCCTGACTCCGGATATCTGCGACTACGCGGGCTACCGCGGCCTGTATATGGAGCCGGAGGAATGGCCGGGGCCGGTGGTGCGAACTGTGAGGGAACTTGCCGTTGAGTTGAACTTAATCGCTCGTTCTGGGCAGCGAACTGAAATCACCTCGAGATACCTCACCATGCGGAAGAAGTATTCGGGGCACGAGGATGGCGGCGCAACGGGGCGGGTCATCGACATCGTTTTTCGGGGCAGACGAGACGGTTACACGGTGGGGCCGGTGGACCGTGACGAACGACCATCAATACTTGTTCACGTCGGCAGCCTACGACCGGACGGCATCACGACGTCTGCCTTGAACCTACTGACGGCCATCGATCATGACCGGTTCGACGTTTCTGCCGTGTTTTCAAACAGTCGTATGTCTGCTGTCTTGGAAAAGCAAGGGCAAATCCATTTCTCGGTCCGCCAATTCGTCCGGGTTGGGGGGATGAACGGTTCCAAGATCGATCACGTCATCCGGCGGCTCCACTGGTACCGCGGTGACCTGAGCTCACACTCGCACGATCCACGGCAGAAGAGACTGTGGGATGACGAATGGACGCGGTGTTTTGGCAGCAGTCGGTTCGATTACGCCATCGACTTCAGCGGGTACGGCCCACTCTGGGCAACCCTGATGCTGCATGCGCCGCTTGCGAAACGGTCAATTTGGCTGCACAACACTATGACTGCGGATGCACACCGGAGCAACGACAAGCGACGCCGGCAGCTGAAAAGCCTCACGAGCATTTTTTCGCTGTATCACGAGTATGACCATCTCGTCTCCGTTTCCCCGGCCCTCGAAGAAATCAATGCCGACAAACTTGCCCAATTTGCACCTCACGAGAAATTCGTGTCAGCGCGCAATCTTGTAAATGCCGCTCAGGTCCGTAGCGATGCCGCAATCGATATCAGGGAAGCCGTCCGGGTCAGCACCACGGGCGAGGTGCCCAGTTGGGCGAACGGCCTCGTGGGGAAATCCACGCTGGTGCATTTTGTCACCGTTGGGCGATTGTCGTCTGAAAAGAACCACGCGCAGCTGATTCGGGCCTTCGCTCAGCTGCACGTGCAGCGTTCTGACACCCGATTGGTGATCGTCGGCGACGGGCCGCTGAGAACGCACTTGGAAGATCTGATCCGTGAGCTGGGTATCGAGGATTCGGTGACACTTGCGGGGCACCAGAAGAACCCGTACGCCATCATGGCCGTGGCGGACTGTTTCGTGCTCTCGAGCGACTACGAGGGACAGCCGATGGCGCTACTCGAAGCACTTATACTCAACCTCCCCGTCGTCACCGTAGCGTTCAGTTCTGCTCGGAATGCTCTGCCGGAAGGTGTCGGGCTCATCGTGCCGGCAACAGAGCAGGGGCTGGCAGCGGGTATGAGCGCATACCTGGCCGGATCGGTTCCGACCGCGAAATTCGACGACCTGAACTATAACGCTGCGTCGTTAGATCAGTTCCAGAGTGCCATCGGGGCGACCCCCACGAATCAGTAACGAACGAGGCTTAGCATCTCCTTACCTCATGATGGGATGCTAACTGTGTCGATCGCGCGCATCCCGGTTTTCGTCGGGTGAAGGAGAGCAATGAAAGTACTTCTCGTCGAAGACGAAGCCGCTATGGTCGACGCGTTGCAGCGCGGACTGACAGCGGAGGGCTTCGTGACGGAATCAGCGATGAACGGTGTCGACGTCCTCTGGATGGCAGAAGAGAACAATTTCGACGTCATTATCCTCGACATTATGCTCCCGGGACTATCCGGCTACGAGGTGTGTCAGAGGCTGCGTGCGGGCGGTTCGACGGTGCCGATTCTCATGTTAACGGCGAAGGACGGCGAATACGACGAAGCGGATGCCTTGGACCTTGGAGCGGATGACTTCTTGTCGAAACCGTTCTCTTTTGTTGTTCTACTCGCTCGCCTCCGAGCGCTCTTACGACGGGCACCCGCTGATCGTGAGCCCGTGCTCACGGCGGGCAGAATCCGCCTGGACCCGGCGGCCCGGCGCTGCTGGCGCGGGGAGGAAGAGGTCACGCTCACAGCCCGCGAATTCTCACTTGCAGAGTTCTTGGTCCGCCGCAAAGGTCAGGTGGTGAGCCGCAATACGATCGCCGAACATGTGTGGGATTCGGACCTGGATGTTGACTCGAACGTGATTGAGGTTTACATCGGCTATCTGCGTCGCAAACTCGACGATGGTCGCACGAGGCGCCTCATCGAAACCGTCCGTGGGATCGGATACCGGCTCATTGACACAGCCGAGGAGAGATCCGATGCCACCTAAACGACATGAAACGAGGCGGTGGCATTCAGGGATCCGCTTTCGGGTGACCCTCACCGCATCCGCGGTGGTGGCACTCACGCTGTTGGCCAGTGGCATCACTCTTGTCCTGCTTCTGCAGCAATCCCTGATCGCCAGCCTCGATACCGTCGCCACCGACCGGGCACAGGCGGTTGCGTCGCTTGCGGGCGCAGGGGAGCTGGGCCCTACCGTGACGAACACAGGTTCCGAAAACTCGTTGGTTCAGGTCGTTGACTCCTCAAATATGGTTATTGCGGCGACCAGCAATATTGACGGCCAAGAGCCAATTCTGACACCCCCGCCGTCCGTGGGAGTGATCACAGTGCTCAGCGTGGACCGGTTGCCGGCGGGCGACGGTCCCTTTCGGGTGGTTGCCACGCCGGTGCGGCTGCCGGCCGGGAACGGATGGGTCTATGTGGCCACCTCGACTATCCAAGTCGATGCGGCGGTGGGGAACCTGGCTGCCTTCTTCGGGGTGGGACTTCCCCTTGTCCTCATCATCGTTACCTGGGCGCTGTGGCATGCGGTGGGTCAAGTCATTCGTCCGGTTGATGCCATCCGCCGGAGGGCTTCGGTGATCGGTGGGGAAGACCTGTCACAGCGCGTACCTGTGCCCAACAGCTCCGATGAGATCGCAAGTCTCGCAGTAACGATGAACGAAATGCTTGAACGACTCGAGGCGGCCGCGCTTCGGCAGCGTCAATTTGTGGGCGACGCTTCCCATGAACTTCGCAGTCCATTGGCCGCGCTGCAAGTACAGGTGGAGGTGGCGCTGGCGCACCCCGAGGACCCGCGTTCACACCTCGTTCTGGAGGACGTACAAGGCCAGGTTGTCCGGATGTCTGCGTTGATCGACGATCTGCTCTTTCTTGCGCGCAGCGCGGAGGGAGCGCCGCGGGGTCCTACGAGTCTTGTCGATCTTGACGATTTAGTCTTGTCGGAACTGCATCGCCTGCGCGAGTTAGGCGGGCACACCATTGAACTTGACGGAGTTCGCGCGGCACGGGTAGAAGGCTCTGAGCGCGATTTGGCCCGGCTGCTACGCAACCTCGGAGACAATGCCCGTGAGCATGCCCGCTCGCTCGTCTCGATTCGGCTGACAACTACCGAAAATACGGCCGAATTCTCCGTCACGGATGACGGCGACGGTATCCGAGTCGAGGACCGGGACAGAGTGTTTGAGCGCTTCACCCGCCTGGATGACGCTCGCAGTCGCACTGCTCGCGGCGGTGGCGCTGGGGTGGGATTGTCCATTGTGACGCAGATCGTGCGGGACCATCACGGCACGATCACCGTTGAAGACCGGTCGGACGGTCAGGCTGGCGTTGTCTTCGTCGTGCGCCTTCCTCTTGCACCCCGTGGAGTGACCCGCCTGGAAAAAGAGACGGCGGGAGAGGTCGCAGACCCGCCGGTGTCGTAGCGTGGTGACCGTGTTGAATTGGCTTCTCACCATGCAGATAGACACAGACACGTTCCTGATTCCGATTGACATCCTTGCCATGGTGCTCATGGTCTACCTGCTGGTAAGGATCCCCATGCGATCCTGGATACCACGCGCCGCGGCGGCTTTGGTGCTCGGGGCGCTGCTCGGCTTGATGGTCACCTGGCTCGTCAGCGACGTGTGGAATGTTTTCGGTCTGCCGCTGACACTGGTCACGCGACTGTGGTTTTCCGGAGCGATTGCCGCCTTGTCACTGGTCATTGTGAACCTGTGAGGAACCAATTGGTGGCGAAAGACGATCGCGCTCGTTTCCATCCCCGTAATCCTGATCAGTACCGCTGCGGCGATCAATGTCGACTTCGGCGCATATCGCAATCTCCAGGATGCCCTGGGTATCACACCCTACGGACCAATGGACGTGTCGCGCTTGTCGGGCCGGCCGGCGCACTGGATCCCCGCACAGTCGGGCGCACGTGGCACGCTCCCCCCGGCATGCCCACCCGCGGTACGGTCGGAACGGTCACAATCCCGGGGACAACCTCCGGTTTCGCCGCGCGTGCGGCCCTGGTCTACCTGCCGCCTGCCGCTCTCGCCCCGAACCCACCCGTGCTTCCTGTCCTTGTGATGTTCGCAGGTCAGCCAGGCATGCCAGCGGCCGTGTTCACCGCTGGACACCTCGCCTCCACCATGGACGCGTACGCAGCCAGCCACAATGGCCTCGCGCCAATCGTAGTCGCCCCCGATCAGCTTGGCCGCGCCAATCAGAATCCCATGTGCGTCGATTCACCGCTGGGCAATTCGGAAACGTACCTCACCCGGGATGTACCACAGTGGATTCGGTCTCATCTTCGGGTCAGTGACGACCCTCGGTATTGGGCGGTCGGCGGATTTTCACAGGGCGGAACGTGCTCGATCCAGTCCGGGGCGGGCCATCCGGAGGTCTTCCGGTCAATCCTCGACGTCGCCGGGGAGGCGGAACCCACGATCAGGTCAACCACGGTAGCGAGAGCCTTCGGCGGCTCGACCGCGGCCTACGACGCGGTGAAGCCCATCAACGTGTGGGCTGCTCGGGCTCCGTACGCGGACACCGTCGCGATTTTCGGGGTGGGCGCACTCGACGCCGAGTTTCAAAAAGAATCAGTGTCTCGTCCGGGCTGCCGCCGACCGATCTGGCATGGTAACTAAGCTCATCGAGGCTCCGAACTCGGCACACGACTGGACCATTGTGCGGTTCGTGATCGCGAAGGCGCTGCCCGAACTCGGCACACGACTGGACCATTGTGCGGTTCGTGATCGCGAAGGCGCTGCCCGGACTCGACGCGCGGCTCGGGTTGGGATAATGGACGACACCTCCCACCTCCGGACCCGGCCGTTCTTGTTGCGCAAGACCGCAGCTATGCTCGTGCGACGCGCGCGGTCCACCCTGGTTGCGGCGAGCATTATGTTCCTCACTCTCGTCGCCGGCCTTCTATGGATGCCGATCTTCGGATCCGCCGGGGCGCTTTTGGGTGGGGTGGGCACCGGCGATGAGCCTCTGGTGCAGGACGGTCACTGGTGGAGCCCGATCACCGCCGTGTTCTTCACGAACAACACGGTCGAACTCGTCATCGTTCTCCTGATCGGCGCCGTGCTGCTGACCATCTCCGAGGAGTTGATGGGGTCGTGGCGAACTTTGGTCGCCTTCGTCGTTACCGCATGCCTCGGCACTCTCGGCGGTGTGGGCCTGCAGGTCCTCGGCAGCGGCCGCGGGGAACTCTGGTCTCGCGCCGTCGTCGAGCTTGTGGTTCTGGATCCGTTGATGGCGATCGGCGGGACCGTCATGGTGGCCAGCGGCTTCGCCAGCGTGCTCTGGCGTCGACGGATCAGATTGTTGACGATGCTGGTCGCGCTGGTCTTTCTGCTGTACTCCGGTCAACCATCCGATCTGTACCGACTTCTCGCGGTGATACTTGACCCGGTGCTGGGTGTAGCCCTGATGCGGGAGAAACGCATACTGGGATTGAGATGGGTGCGAAGCTCACACCACGAGGTTCGCGTGCTGATGGCCTCGACGGTGGTGGTCGCCGCGGTCGGACCGATGATCGCACTGCTGTCCTCTACCCGCTTCGGCCCGCTGGCACCGATTGCCCTGCTGCTCGGCAACGATGTTCCGGACCTCGGCAAGGGACTCGATCGCTGTCAAGCGCTCAACATCACCCGGCAATGCCTGCAGGAGTTGACGCTTGAACGAATAAACAGTCCCGGTGCGGTTCTCATTTCGATCGTCCCCCTGGCCGCCCTGCTCATCGCGGCCTTCGGTCTAGTCAAGGGTCGGCGGTTCGCCGTGTATTTCGCGGCGGCCGTGAGCGGGTTGCTTGGTTCGCTGACGGTGATCTATTTCGGATTTCTTCCCGTCTCGGGTCTGCCCTACGTGATCAAGCTCCCCGGCAGCAACTATTGGGAGGCTACGCTCGCGCTCTCCGTGTCGATGGTGCTGCCATTCGCAATCGGCATCGGTCTGCTGCTCTTACGACAACACTTTCCCGTAATCGCATCCACACGCACTATTGCGCGCTATCTGATCATTGTCTTCACGGCCGCCATCGGGCTGGCGACCGTATACGTCACGGTGGGATGGCTCTTCAGAGACACAGTGTTCAATCGCGTCGTCACCTTCGGTGAGCTGCTCAGCGATGTTCCGGAACGCTTCATTCCCGTCGCTTTCCTGAGACAGGAAACCATATCCTTCCTGCCATCTGGCTGGCTCGGCCAGATGATCTACGACGGTGTCGGGCTGCTCTTCTGGGGTGTCGTCGTGATCGCGGCGATCAGGCCGATCCTCGACAGCCAGGCACGTGAAGATCCCGGGGCAGCGGAACGCGTGCGAACTCTCCTTTTGACCGGAGGCGATTCCCTCTCCTTCATGGCCACCTGGCCGGGCAATTCCTACTGGTTCGCCACGGACGGCGTTCAAGCCGTTGCCTACCGTGTGGTGAACGGCGTCGCCCTGACCATCGGCGGTCCATTCGGCCTGTCGGGCAGGCAGGACCTCGCAATCGAGGGGTTTGCGCGTTACTGCGATGACAATGGGTGGGTTCCGGTGCTGTACAGCGTCGACGGTTCCCTGGAGAAGACCTTTACGTCGATGGGCTGGCAGACGCTGGTCGTGGCAGAAGAGACCGTGATCCGTCCGTCCGGGTGGGTGACAACGGGCAAGAAATGGCAGGACGTACGCAGCTCCATCAATCGTGCGGAACGGGCCGGAGTGAGTGCGCTCTGGACGAGTTATTCCACGCTGTCGCTGAGTCTGGCCAATCAAATCTCGGTCATCTCCGAGCAATGGGTGGCCGATAAGGATCTACCCGAGATGGGTTTCACGCTCGGGGGGCTCGACGAATTGCGGGACCCGGCAGTGCGGCTGATGATCGCGGTCGATGAAAGCGGTCGCATCGAAGCAAAGGTCTTCTCCAGGGAACCGTTGGCGCATACCGCATCCGCTCCGAGCAAGGAGGCTTCCGGGATGGATCGACTTCTCGGATATTTCAGCACATCCCTGGAGCCGGTCTACGGCTTCCGATCACTCCTGAATTTCAAGCGCAAGTTCCAACCGGAGCTGCGCCCGATGCTCCTGGCCTATCCAGACCGGACCGTGTTACCTCTCATCGGTATAGCGCTCGCGCGGGCCTACCTTCCCACCCTCTCCGTTCGGCGGGCCACCACCCTCCTGCGTGGCAAGGATTGAACGCGTCCCACCGACATCCACCGACGTGCCGTCCGCGGCCGATCGGCGGTGTGGACCACCCGGACGCTACCGCCTGGCGAACTTGACGGCGATCCGTGCCGCGCCCCTGGCGGCCTTCTCGCTGAGCTGGGCCGCGTTCCTAGCCATGACCTGCGAGGTATATCTGGCCAGACGGTGGGAAGGCCGCTCGAGCGCCAGATGGAATCCCCAGGCGATGAGCAGGGCGAGGGGGATTGTGATCAGCGCTACCAGCCACCACTTGTCGTCACCGAGCAGGAAGCCGAGGCTGGCCAGGATGGGGACGTGGACGAGATAGAGGCTGAACGACACTCGTCCGAGCCACTGGCTGGGGCGGGATTCCAAAGCCCGGCGCAGGAACGGCACACCGACAGCGGCCAGGACGAGGCCGGCTGCACCGAACACGGCCAGCTGGGTGAAAACTCGGCCGGGAAGCGTTCCCGGCGCGGCGATCGGCTGGGCCAGCCAGCCAGCCACGAGCAGGAGAAGCGAGCCGACAATGAGGACGATTCCCCACAGGCGCGCGTGCGGGCGTCGAAGGCGTCTTCGTGTCCACTCCCGGATGGCGTCCAGGCGTACCGCCATGAGGGTTCCGACGAAGAACACCGGGAGGTAGCGGAGGGCATCGATGTTGGTGAGTAGTCCCAGGAGGCTGAGTGCAAATGCGGCGCACAATGCGAGCAGCCAGCGACGCCGGGCTAAGAACGCGACCGCCGCGAACAGCGGCAGGAGCACTGAGAACGCGAGTTCCCACCGCAAAGACCAGAGCACATTGTTCACGCCATACGATGCGGCCGTGAGGCTCATCTGATTGAGCAGCGATGCCGGCGTGGTCGACACTGCGTTCGAGGTGGCAATCCATGCTCCCGGCGTCACCGCTCCGAGGTCGCGCGGCAGGAGCCAGATGAGAGCGGTACCGATCGCCAAGGAGGCCCACGCCGGCAGATAAATGCGCGCGATCCGACCGCTAAGGAACCCCGCCCAAGAGAACCGAGACTTGCGCAGCACGGGCAGGGCAACCACGAGCCCGCTGAGCACGAAGAAAACCAGGACAGCCTCTGACCCGGCGGTGAGGATCTTCAAGGGAGTTTGGGAAACCCACCAGTAGACGCTTCCCGGTTGTGATCCGCCGGCGGCCACGAAGGAGGGCACCGCCACCAGATACAGGTGATGGAACATGACGACAAGAGCCGCGACGCCCCGCAAACCGTCCAGGGAAGTCAGTCGGCGTGTCGGAACGGGCGCCGACGACGACGCTCGTGCGGCTGTCGTCTGCAATGTCACTTGCCGGAGGCTATCGCCTCTTGCTGGGTGTTCCGCGCAGAGACCGGCCGAAAGTCCTAAAATCCCGGGCCGAGATCGGCTAACGGGTGAACTCGTAGATCACGCTGCGGTGGGTAGTGAACTCGGCCGACTTCACGAAACCACGGCTCTCCAAGGCCCCGATGCCGTAGGTGCCGGTGCTCGTGGCACTCGCGTACTCAACTAGCCACAGCCGGCGCACCCCGTTCAGGCGGCCGCGCGCTGCCGCCTCGTCCAGGCTGTAGGTGCGGTCGTACCAGGTTGAATTCTGCCAGTAGGGGGTGCGCAGGGTCACGTCGAGGAGCCCATCGAAGCCTGCCGGGTAGGTATGGAGCGCCAATCGGGGGCGCCGGGACGGTCGAACTCCTTCGTCGAAGGCTACCGAATCGCCGACCACCGCGTGCTCGCGCAGCACAACACTAATATCGGCCCAATCGCTCTGGTTCTTCGCGTACGGTTCACGTTGGGAGACATAGATCGGCACAGAGGCCAGAACGACCACGAGAGTGCCGGCGGCGAGGAACCACCTTCTCCTGCCGCCGAGCCAGGCCAAGCCGGACGCCATCAAAAGCGCGGCAGCGGGAGCGCTGTCGGAGGCGTAACGGGCCGTGAAACCTGACCAAAAAATCTCACCGGCCATCAGCGCAAGGGTGGGGACGAGGAGCCAGGATGCGGCCACGAACTCTAGGCTGGGAAGGACAAGGCGGGTGGCGTCTGGCTGCGGAGTGCGCACTGTCCGAGTCCACCGGGGGCGCGTGCCGAGCGCGATCGCCACCAGGATGAGACTCCACGCCAGGACGGCGAACCACCAGGTGCCGAACCACAAGGTGACCAGGATCGTGCTGAACGTGACCTGGCTGTCGCCCATGCCGAGGTAAGCGATCTGGCGTCGTTCCCGGATCGCCCAATAGATGACCGGGGCGGCGGCCGCGATCGCGATAGTGCTCACCCAGAACCACCGCCCGATGAGAAGCCGACCCCGTCGCGTGCGGAGCAGGATGACCGCGTGGACCAGGGCGAACAGGGCGAAGTAGAGGAAGACGTAGATCCCGAGCGTGAAAAGGAGGCCATACCCGATCCAGAGGCGGCGCGGTGGACTCTCGCGACGTATCAGTTCGACCAGGAGCAGGGTGAGCCAGGCGGCGATGGCGGCGCTGAAAGCGAACGGCCTCGCTTCCTCGCCCATGTAGGTGACGCGCGGGAGAAGACAAGCGATCACGCCGGCGACCACAGCGATCCGGGTTGTGCTCAGTCGTGCCGCGAGGAACACTAGGCCCGCCACCGCCAATCCCACGGCTACGGCGCTGGGGAATCGGACCGAGAACGGTGAGGCGCCGAAAAACGAAATCCACGCGTGCAGGCCCAGATAGTAGGCGCCGTGGACGGCGTCGACGTTGCCGAGCATGGCAAACAAGCTCGGCAACGGGCGGGTCGCAGACATGACGCTGGCAGCCTCATCGCCCCACAAGGACGGGATCCATGAACCCAACAGGGAGATCAGAGTGCCCGCGGCGCCCAAACCCGCGGCGATCATGGCCAGGCGCGTCGGATGCCGGACTCGGGCGAAGACCACAGGACTCGTTTCGGGGAAGGATAGCGATTCCGGTCGGTCTCGGAGGAATACGCGGCGGATACCCGCCAAATCAGGAGGGCATTGATCGTGTCCAACGGTTTGGCTAGGCTGAGCGCGCCCGGCACCGTCTCTTTTCGGAATCCAACACTGGTCTGACTCGCATATCAAGGTTAGGTCCTATCATTTTCGACGCAGACAACCGGGGCCAGTGGATGCTGCGCTGTCACAACGTACACCACTCCGAATCCGGAATGATGACAACCGTCGCCTACGAAAAAAGCACCACATGGCGGTTAGTCCTTCGTGCCGTCTTCGACGGCGATGCCGTTGATGTCATCACTCGTGTCTTCGACACCGGACTCCGTGCCGGACTCGGTGCCGGTGTCGTCAGCGCTCTCGCCGTCATTGGTGCCGTCTTCGACTTCGTCCTGCACGTTGTCGGTGTCGGCCGACGTCGCGCCGGGTTCGACCGTTGAGGATGACGAGGACGGGGTGGCGGGCGTGGCTTGGGCTCCAGCGGTGAGGGTGATGCCGCCGACAAGAGCCAAAGCCAGAGCAACTGTTGCGCCAGTGGTGATTTTCATCTTCTTCTGCATGGTGTTTGCCTTTCGAGAGGGGGCTCCGCAACTGCGGTGCCATACTTCCAAGCTAGAGAGGTGCACGTGAGATGAACGTGAGAGCTAGTTCGAAGGTGCCGGACTACGGGCGGAGTGGCAGGTTGACGGTGACGGTCGTGCCGACGCCGGACTTTGAGGTGAGCGTGATGCGGCCGTCGTGTGCCTGAATGATCTGCTGCACCAAGCTGAGACCGAGCCCGTGTCCGGGATGTGATCTGGCCTGATCGGATCGCCAGAACCGGTCGAAGGCGTGCTGCAGGTCGTCGTCGTCCATGCCAATGCCGGTGTTACGCACGGTGATGCTGCAGATGCCGTTCTGGGTGTCGGTGCCCACGGTGACGGTGCCCGGCGTCGGAGTGAACTTCAGCGCGTTGTCGATGATATTGGCGATGGCTCGAGCGAGCAACGCCGGGGAGCCCAGAACGACCGTGGCCCGCCCTAGGTGAATGTCCAGCCGGGCGGCTTCCTCTGGGTTGCTGGCGCGCGCGTCGATGTCGAGCCGGATGAGCTCGTTCAGGTCGACGAGTTTGTAGGTTCTTTTCAGCTCGGTTCCGGCGCCACGAGACAGGAGTAGAAGGTCGTTGGTGAGTCGGGTGAGCCCATCGACGGCTTCGAGCGCGGTCTGCATCGCCCGCTCGTACTCGGCGGGGGTGCGGGTGGTAAGCAGGGCGAGTTCGAGTTCGCCCTGAATGATGCTCAGCGGGCTGCGCATCTCGTGGGAGGCACCGTCAACGAAGCGTTGCTGCAGGTCGTAGCTCTTCTGCAACGGCGCGAGGGCGGCGCGGGCCATGAGATAGCTGGAGATGGGGATCAGCACCAGAAGCACGGCGTAGAGCACGACTAGCCCCGTACGGAGATTAGCAAAGCCCTGTTCCGCCGCATTGAGGGCCCCCGCACCGCCAGCTTCGGCCGCGTCGAAGTCGAACGTTCCCGTAACGAAGATGTAGATGCCAACCGCAAAGGCGGCGAATAGCACCAACTGCACGGCCGTGTAGGTCACGGTGAGTCGTACCAGCGCGCGGCGGAACATCAACGATCTGCGTTGATGAGGTATCCGGCACCGCGCCGAGTTTCGATGATGTCGGTCTCGCCCGGGAGGGAGAGTTTTTTGCCGCAGGTAACGGATGTAGGTTTGCACGATGTTGCTGAACCCCTCATAGTTGCTGTCCCACGCATGATCGATCAGCTCGGTGGCGCTGATAATGGTGCCCGCATTGCGCATCAAGTATTCCAGCACGGCGAATTTCTTCGCCGTCAACTCGATGGTGCGTCCCGCACGCCGCGCGGTGCGAGTTGCCGGATCGAGGAGCACTCCCTGCGCCTCGAGCATAGGTGAGTGCGCGCGCGGAGAACGTCGAAGAAGCGCGCACACGGGCCAGCAACTCGACCAGGTGGAACGGTTTGACGATGTAGTCATCGGCGCCGGCGTCGAGGCCCTCCACCTTGGTGCGCATCGAATCCAGTGCGGTGAGCATCAGCACCGGCACCGGCACGTCGTTATTGATCACACGGATGCGTCGGCACACATCCATCCCTCCACCCGGCAGTCCCGGCAGCATCAGATCCAGAACGACCAGGTCGTAAGTTTCAACCTCAAAGGCTTGCACGCCGTCGGGCGCGGTGTGGGCGACGTCGACGGCGTAACCGGATTCGGTAAGGGTGCGACGGATGACGTCCGCGATGCGGACGTCATCTTCGACCACAAGTAGCTTCACACTGCAACCTGTGCGGGGCGGCCGCACGTGTGTTTAGTCGGCCTGTTCACCGGTTCCTGCTCCCTTGGTTGCGGTGCCGTTGGCGATCTGCACGCCGTCGGCACTGACCTGGAGAGTGAAATCGACCTGGTTGGTGGAACTGCGGTACAGGCTAAATGTGTTTTCGGGGAAATGGCCGCCACCGGTTTCGTTGTCGAACGAGATTGTCGTTTCGGCATTCGGTGCGAGGGTGAGTCCGTCCAAGGGAAGGTAGTACGCCTCGCTGGCTCCGGTGGTGGTGTCTTTCATCACATAGTAGGTCTCCAGGTTGGTCAGTGGGTTGCCTGTCGTGTTTCCAATCGTGATCTGGAGCCGATCGGTGATCGCTGTGCCAGCACTATCGACGTTGTCCTCGGCGGCGGCAGACACGATCGTCATTCCGGGCATAGTGCTCGTGTTGGTAATCGGATTTGTCGTCACGGGCAAGACGGCGCCCGTTGCCGCGGCGGAGGAGGCGATATTCGCCGCGGGGGAGACTGGCGCGTTCATCTGGGACATGGCGATTCCGCCAGCGGCGACGAGGGCCACGAGAGCGACGGGGATGAGGATTTTCCACTTCATGATTGCTTCCTTTGCAATGTGCGCCTCGTCGTTGCGAGGGCGGCGACGACCACGGCGGCAAGGGTTGCCGCGGTAAGGGTGATGGCATAGGGCAGCATTGCCGCCCACACCAGGCTGAGGGGTTGCTGGTTGTACTGGTCTTTGATGCCAAGAAAAGCGAAGGTGAGGCGTTCAAAGTGCTTGGTCACCGACGACACTTCGAGGCCGTTGCGGATGCCGTCGAACGCAGAGAACTGGGCCAAGACGGCCAGTTCGTCGGGTTTTTGAATCTGCAGGGTGGCGAACAGACCGCCGGGTACCTGGTTGTCCGGGTCCATGGTGTCGCCAATCTGGGGGACGATCAGCACGAACGCGAGCCAGATCACCAGCGCCACGATCAGGCCCGTGCTCAACCGGGTGGACAGCGCCGTGAGGCCCACGGCCAGGGCGGTCCAGAACACCAGATAGAGCCAAGCGAAGCCACCAGTAATAAGGAGACGTGCCACGTCGATACCCTGGATCGGGGCATGACCAATTGTGACCACAGCGACCAGTGATACCGCGGTCAGGGCGACGACAACACCGAGCCACACGATCGATAGGCCGAGGACTTTACCGCCGGCAAAGGCAAACCGATCGACCGGACGGCTCAGAAACAGCTGCAGAGTGCCTCGGTGTTTCTCTTTGGCGATGGTCCCGTACCCGAGCACGATGGCGAACAGGGCGCCGAGAATTTCAAGGTACTCGATCCCGCCACGGAGCAACTTCAAGGGGAAGAGCTGCGGCGCGGCAGCCACCACCGTGCTTCCACTTTGCACGAGGTTGGCGACATAGAGGTTGTAGGCGTCCAGTTGGTTGCGAAAGTCGGCCGAAGCCACGGCAACGGCAACGGACATGAGCGTGGCAGCTGCCAGGAACGCGATCAGGATTGCGAACAGGCGATCCCGCCGAAGATCCAGATGTCATTCATTTAGACCAGTCCTTAGGGTGCGGCGCGGTGTGACGACGACGATCCAGGTCATTGCGACCAGCACGGCCAGCAGCAGCAGAATGCTGAGCCACGGGCTGCCCGTGACGCTGTCATCGCGCAGCACGATGCTCGCGGCTCGCTTAAATTGCTCGGTGATGGCAAACGGACCCGTGACCGCACTGATCAAGTCGAACGACGTACTGCCCGACGTTGCGAGAGCGGGGACGGGGTTCAACAGTGCCACGGGACGAGCAGCGGTACCGATTTGCGGGAGTACGAACGCGATCGCGCTCCAGATCACGAACGGCACGAGCAACGCCGTCATTTCTTTCCGGCTGTACAGGCCGGTGAGCATACCGAGCAGGGCGAAGATCATCATCAACGTCCAGGACAGTGCGGCGAACCCAATTAGCCGCAGTGTCGGGTCGATGCCAAGCGGCGCGGCCACGATGACACTGATGGACGCCCAACTGATAACCGTGCTGGCGGTCAGAACCGCCGCGATCACGGCGCCCAAGCCTAGGAACTGTCCGATCAGCCGCTGCACGGTGTTGATTGGCCGGCTTAGGACGAGATCGGCCGTCGCCGATTTGCGATCGCGCAGGGTGGCCTGCACGCCGAGGATGATCGCCATGAGGGCGCCGATCAGCACGACATAGATCACCGAATTGTGTGAGTAGTACAGCGAAGACACTGCGGCGAACGGGTTCGGCGCAGTGGTGAGACCGTCGATCAGGATCTTCTTGTACACCCGGGTGACGGTGGTGTTCGTGAGCCAGTCGATGAGTGAGGACAGCGACACCATTCCCAAGAACACCACCAGCAGCAGCAGCAGCGCGACCCGGGCGCGCAGGGTGCAGAGGATTTCGTGCCGCGCACTGGTGAGGATCGTATTCATGCGGCAGCCGAATCGAGCTGAAAGTAGATGTCTTCCAAGGATTCATCGGCAGGGAATGCGGCGAGAGTGTTGGACATCGAGTCGTGGTGCACCAGATGTCCATGGTTGAGGATTCCGATGCTTGTGCAGGTCTTGGTCACCTCAGATAGCAGGTGCGTGTTCATGAAGATGGTCATGCCGAATTCGTGATTCAGGCGCACAATCGTTTCCCGCAGGGTGCGCACTCCCTCCGGGTCCAGCCCTGACGTCGGCTCGTCCAGAAACAGCACGGTGGGCGCGTGCAGCACAGCTTGGGCGATGCCCACACGCTGACGCATACCTTTACTGAATGTCCCCACCCGCTGATTGTCATGCCCGGTGAAATCTAGAAAACTCAGGACATCGCGCATACGAGCGTCAGGACGGCGCAACCCCGAGAGACGGGCGAAGAACCGCAAATTCTCCAGCAACGTCAGGTTGTCGTAGAACTGCACGTTCTCCGGCAGGTAGCCGATGGCCTGGCGCACGCCCGCCGCATCTGCTTTTACGCTATGACCGTTGATAATCGCATCGCCCGACGTGGGCTCGAGCAGGGTGGTGAGCAAATTCACGGTCGTGGTCTTGCCCGCCCCATTATGGCCGAGAAGGCCGAAGACCTCTCCGTGCGCCACGTCGAGAGTGAGGTCTGCAAGGGCTTGATGCGTGCCGAAGCTACGCGTCAAGGCCGAGGTTGAAATTGCCGATGTTGTCATAAGTCCGACATTAGGGAGCCGACGATGAGACCACGATGAGAAGCCCCAAGCCCGCCGAGGAAGAAGCGGACGCGAATAGCCGGGGGAGAATGCTTTCGAGGAGCGCTGACGATTATCAGCAGGATTGCGAACGATGTCGACCAACGCACCGCGTCAACGCGGCGACAGCAGTCTGACTAAACGTCGCCGTGTCCTGCCGAGTCCGCGAATTTGGTCGCTCGCGAGATCCAATGCGTTGAGAGCAGGCTCCCGATGCAGTACCTTCGGCTTGGTCAATTTCGGCGGCCAGGTGATCGCGCGACCATATCAAAGGCGGCGGATGCATGCATCAATGCTGTCCGGCGCGAGAAGTGCTTCGATGCGCGATGGTGGCTCTGATCAGGATGGGCACGACTGACACGATGACGATGCCGATCAGCACGAGATCGATGTATTGTGCTGCGAAGTCGGCGACGCCCGGGATATGAGCCAGCACGAAGCCCAGGAGCACGACTCCGGTCGTCCACAGCACCGCACCGACAATATTGAACATCGTGAACACGTGCCGCGGCATTTTGCCGACGCCGGCCGCGACGGGCGCGAAGGTGCGTACGACGGGAACGAAGCGGGCGATCGTGACGGCTACCGGCCCGAACCGGTCAAAGAACCCCTGCGTTCGTGTGACGCTCTTCCGGCTGAACAAGCCGGAATCGCGGCGGTCGAAAATGCGCGGACCCGACGCGCGCCCGATTATGTAGCCGAGCTGGTCGCCCAGCGCGGCCGACAGAGCAATAGCGGGGACAACGACCCAGAGCGGCTGGCTGATCACACCGCTGAGGATGAGAACGCCGGTAAAGAACAGCAGAGTATCGCCGGGTAGGAAGAACCCGACGAGCAAACCGGTCTCCACGAAGACGATGGCGCAGACGACGGCGAGACCCCAGACGCCGGCACCCGCGATCACCGATTGCGGATCAAGTAATCCAGATATGGACAGTGCGGTTACGATCACAGTTTTCATGCTGCGCGGGCTTTCTATGAATTTCCTGAGGAGGGGCCGGGAATCCGCTGCTGCACGCTGGAGTTAGACGGTCGCCGTCAGCTGTGCGTCCGCGGTGTGTGCGCGGCGGGTGAGTACGATCACCAGAATGAGGATCACGGCCAGGAAGAGCATGCTGGTTCCCGTGGTTCCGAGCCCCAGCCCGCCGTCGGCGAGGGGCTGCGAGAGCAAGTCGCCGGTGGACGCGCCCAACGGGCGGGTCAGGATGTACGCGATCCAGAAGGTGAGCACGGCGTGAATACGCGCGCGTAGCCGATCAGTTGCGTCAATTCTGCTCCTGAGGTGTCTCATAACTAACGGTGTGTACCGCAAATAGAGCGGTTGGTTATGGGACGTAGTTATAAGACGCGCCGAGCCGCCAGATTCCGACGATTTTGAGGAAGCGCAGATCACGACAATGAGACGTCTTATATCCCTAGGGTTTCGAGACGGTGACATTTTGTTGCAGGTAAGGCACGCGGGACATTTTTGTCAGGCGGGGTTGACGGGCATCTCAAGAACGGTTGGCGTGGCATCGCGACTGGAGGTGAGGCACCCGATGGCCGACCGCATTACGAGCGATCAGAAATTTGATACGCCATCGTTGTGAACAGGGGACGCTCGGGATCCACGACTTCTTTGAACCCAGCTCGCCGGTAGGCCTTCACCGCAGGTTCGTTGTCCGTAACGACTGCTAGACGAATTTTGCTAACTCCGAGGCCACGAGCCTTCTCGATTACCGCCTGGGTGAGAGTGTGCCCCAGGCCTTGTCCTCGGCATCGGGGGTCGACAATCACTCTTCCTAGACGGGCTGAACCGCCTTGCACCGTTAGGTCGAAGTGTCCCCATGCGGCCTGACTTTCGTCATCATCAACCACCGAGGCGCTCAGACCTGGTCTCTTAGCGATCTCCTCGAATTGCTCTACGGTTGGCGGCCAAGTAAGGCTCGGACCGGCAAACAGGTACAACGCGGGGCGTCGGGCACCCACTCAAGAACACGCGCATAATCGCCGGCAATCGCAGAACGGGTCACAACCATGTCAAAACTTTAACATCAGTGCCCGATGAGAGACCGTCTATCAAACGGCTGCGCGGAACTCCGTGAGTGGGCGCCTGTCTCGTAATCTATCTGCCTCGAAACTCATGACTTCCGAGACGGTCTGTAGCGTCGGACTGGTGTCGCGTATGACGTACCTGAGCGCGAATTCCTTACGGGGCACCTATACGGGCACCCTGCGCCGAAACGCGCCGTCGATCCCAGTGACGACGTGGGAGTGTCCGTTCAGCGTTCCCCTTGCGGGCGCGGGTGATTTGAGTCGCATGTGGCAGCATTCTCTAATGCCTGCTACTACTCGACTCATATCCGTCAACGATGTGGAGCGCCTCGCCGGCCTTCAGCTATCCAGTCGGCTTTTCTTAGCTCCATGGGACCCAATCCGCGCGGACCCCTACTTCACGGTGGCAGGTCAGCAGGCGGAAGTTGAAAACGCGCTCGCTCGGCACGGCCGAGGCGAGGCCGTGCCACACGTGATTCTCGACGAGGATTCGCAGGTTGTAGGTCGAATCACGTTCAGTGGGATCACCTACGGAGCCTTTCAGTCCTGCAACATGGGCTACTGGGTCGCTCAAGAGAGCAACGGACGTGGCTATGCCACCAACGCAGTTCGAGCAATGACCGCGCTGGCATTCAAAGAATTGAGTCTGCACAGAATCCAGGCCGAGACGCTGATCCCCAACGCGCGCTCCCAACGAGTCCTCGAACGCGTGGGCTTCGTGCGCTACGGAACTGCACCCAAATACCTGAAAATTGCGGGCCGGTGGCAGGACCATCTCATGTATCAGCTGCTCACCGATTCCCATTGAACGGGCAACTTCGCCCACGCCGTTCCAAACCCAGTACCGCAAGACGTTCCTCTTGCGGATGCATGACAAGGCGAAGACGGGCAGAAATTGCAATAGAGTCAGCGCAGGATGAAGAGCAGGATGGCACTGACGCG